>JBBTRF010000003.1 GCA_038065315.1 Patescibacteria group bacterium | reverse complement strand
GCGCGAATGGAAACCGTGCCGATAGTGCAATGGCATAAGCTGGCTTGACTGTGAGACGTAAATGTCAAACAGATGCGAAAGCAGAACATAGTGATCCGACGGTACGTGTTAGACGCGGCCGGAGCTCAACTGATAAAAGCTACTCTAGGGATAACAGGCTAGTTCCGCCTAAGAGTCCAAATCGACGGCGGAGTTCGGCACCTCGATAAACATGCCGAATGTCGAGGAAAAAAATCAGCTCATAACGGAGAAAGCCATATGTGAAGTTCACGGGTGTATCAGAGATTGATATACTAATACATATGGTCAACACCGTGGGAAGTTGTGAAAGTAAATATTGGAATATATCGTGGCGTTCCTTTAAAAAGGGAATGTCGCTCACTCCTTTGCAAAGATCTTTTATTATAGGATCGATGCTTGGAGATGGAACAATGAGGATAGGCAAGGGAGCGATCAATGCAAATTTCAAGGTTGATCACTGTCTTGCACAACAAGAGTATGTAAGATGGAAATACGAGATCCTAAAAGATTTCGTACCGACTGAACCACGACTGAGTTACCGAACTACGAAAGACGGAGTTCGGTATAAAAAATCATGGTGGTTTAGAACCATACGACATCCTATTCTTACAGAAATCTACCGAGAGTTTTACACAACCGATACGTATCGGTGCGGGAGAAAAATTGTTCCAGAAAATATTGTTGACTTGCTTGATCCACTCGCGATAGCGGTGTGGATTATGGACGACGGTTCGTACAATAAAGACAAGATCGACATAAGCACGTATTCCTTTACTTTACGAGAGATTGAAATTCTGAAAGAAGCAATGCATAAGAAGTTTTGCATCAAGATGTCTTATTATAATGATAGAGATATCGGATACAGGATGTATTGTAGTAAGTCAGAGACTCAAAAACTTGTAAACCTAATCTACCCTTATATCGTGTCATCAATGCGATATAAGATAGGACTTTCATTGACCCCGTAACGACTGGATCCGAGCACTATTTTTGTAAAAAAGGTGCGAGGTGAAGATGGCATTCTATTGTGTTTGCCATAACACGCTGGTGTCTTGGAGGTGATCCAAAGACAAAGGTATAGTCTACCCCCCTAGTAATAGGGGAATGAAGAAGTGGTCGGCTCAACATATCCTGGGGCTGGAGAAAACATACCTTCTCTCCCGTGTGGAAACGCACGGGTAACGTTGCTTGCCCTTTAAAAGCAACAACACATCTCGATGGCGAGATGTGGAAACAAGCTCAATACGGTGAAGGCTTATTCATGAGACCTTGCGGAGTTTCCCGCAGGTCCCAGGTGCGATATAATTGCACACATGAAGGCTAACGCCGTGGGAAAGATATATGATGAAGTCGATCGTGCGTATCTCGCGGGTCTTATTGACGGCGATGGGGCTATTATGGCCACCATTGAGCGTCATTGCGAGAAAAAGTTCGGTTGGAGAGTTCGGGTGGAAGTGAAGATCACACAGAAAGAAGCAGTTATATTGCGATTTCTGTGTCGGAAGTATCGGGTAGGCAAAGTGAGAGCGAATCGCACAACATTTGATTGGGTGATCCGCGATCAATCGCATATCCGCATGGTACTTGGTCTTATTTCTCCGTATTCTTTGGCTAAGAAAAGGCAGATACAGATAGCGTTGAAGATTCTCAGTATTCGTATTGAGAAGAAAGCGCATTTGGTCTCTGTCGCACGGTTGGCAGATGCATTGTCTCGACATAATGTCCGATCGAAAGATCGGCGAAAGAATTATGCGACAATGATCGAATTATAGATCTCCCCTAACGACTGATCGTTCTGCAATCGGCAGAATGTGAGATATGCGCATGTCCGCCACTGTGGCGGAGGAGCGGTATCACACGGCTTGCACCTACTTCCTCCTTGGCGACAGGGAACGAAACGGTGATGGAATAGTCTGATACTCGTGGTAACGCGAGATAAACAAATAACTGAGGTCCCAAGGGTTTGGCTGTTCGCCAATTAAAATGTTACGTGAGCTGGGTTCAGACCGTGAAGGAGTTGACCGTTTTTATACGGCGCGACTCTTCCACAGTCTGAATCCCAGGAAGAAGACATCAAATATTTTCGTTTTTGAAAAAGAAGGAAGGAGAGAATCATATCACGGCGGTCGCTTGCAGTAATGCAAGATGATCAAGTTAACTTATATCGGTGGAACCCTTATGAAAGGGCAATACCGAGGGAAGAGTATGAGTCTAGTGAAGAGGAGAAATCCTCAAGTATCTTGATGTGGACGTTCGTCCAACCATCACAACAAATCATCGCCAATGCTGACGATGAGGAAGTGGTGTACGATCCACATCAAGATGGGGCAAGGAAATTTTCTTGCCTCCTCTTCACTAGATTTATATTCACCCGTAGAGACTAAACGTTAACACTCCACAATATGTGGAATAAGTTATAGTCCAATGCACCTAGTAATGGGTGAGAACATGCGTGAGACAGGTTGGTCTCCTATCTGCTGCAGGCGTTGATTTTTGAGGAGATTTGACTTTAGTAAAATTTGCTACTTCACGGAGAAATCTGTGATGACAACATGGCTAATAACGGTGGAATCTTATACACTTCTGGTTCGTTGATAGCCACCATCGCACCGGTCCAAGGCGTGGTGGTACAATAGCTCTATGAGCTTGAGGACCAGAAACAAGGTAAGACAATACCGTGGGAAGTCGATCTAACAAAATAGACTTAGCGTATATCGCTGGGTTTCTTGATGGAGATGGAAGTCTTATGCTTCAAATAAAGAAGCGTAAGGACGGCAAGGCGAAAGTTCGCTTCATGGCCACAATCTGTTTCTATCAAGATACTCGGCATGAGAAAGAATTGCATTGGATCCAGGAAGTTTTTGGCATCGGCTATTTTTCCAAAAGGAACGATGGCATGTCCGAATTACGGATCAATGGGTATGAGTCGGTGAGAGATATTATCACATCGCTCATACCCTATATAAAGTTCAAACGGCACCAGGCCAAGGCACTTTATGTAGCAACAAACATTCTTTCCAAAACAAAATATGCGAAATTAAGTCGGAAACAGCTCGAAGTTTTGGTCAATTGCATCTTGGAAATACAGAGTGAAAACTATGTAACCAGGAGAAAAAAGACAAAGCAAGAGCTGCATACATTGTTAGGTTTGACCCCGTAACGACTGAGTGGAGACCCGCATTGTCTGCGGAGGTACACGAGACTTACATATTTCCGGAAGGCCTACGCGATAGCGCGGAAGCAGGGATATGTCTGTAATACGCCATCCCCTCACTCGCCGTATTGGCGAGAAGGGTGAAGATATAGTCTGCGCTCCTAGTGATAGGGGAATGAAGCGACGAGAGGACCGAGTTGAACTGACCTCTGGTCTACCTGCTGTCACGCCCGTGGCAACGCAGGGTAGCTATGTCGGGAAGGGATAACTTCTGAAAGCATCTAAGAAGGAAACCCACTCCAAGATCAGAAATCATTATGAGGCCCGTAGAAGACTACTACGTTGATAGGTTCTAAGTGTACGCACAGCGATGTGTTGAGCTGAGGAATACTAATTCGCCCATTCTTATTAGGAAAATTTGTAAATCACAATTATTGCTGGTTTCTTCGAAATATAGAAAATACCTTTCACACGCAGAACAATTGAAGATTTTAGTCTGGTGGTATGTCGCAGGGGTCACACCTGGTCTCATTCCGCACCCAGAAGTTAAGCCCTGTCGAGGCGATGATACCTCTCCGGAGGGAAAGTAGCTAGCCGCCAGGCTAAAGCAGTCAATTGTTCTCAGCAGAAATACCGCTCCCAAAGGGGCGTTTTGTTCGTTGTCTTAGAGGGAGATGTGTGGGAAAATAGAAGGGTAATTTAACGTATTCAATGAACACTACACACTACACACATCACGAATCGCCTGCGCTTGGCCACGAAATGCGGCCAGTCATGCCTTCTTTTGGCAAACTCCTCGAACGCACCTGGAATTTCTTCACCGAACATTCAAAGATCCTCGCTCTCATTGGTCTGCCGGTTTTCATTGCTTCTGTGCTCAGTTTCTTGCCATTCATGGCGAATAAGGCGATCCCAGATCTTCTCCCTGCCGTTTCTGCTTTGAATGGTGCCGTTGGTCTAGTGCTAAAGCTGGTGTATGTTGCTTTGAGCTTGTTGTGGCCGCTCGCGCTGGTCCGTACGATCGTCTCGCATAGGCATGCCAAGAGCATCACTATGGAATCGGCTTACGAGCCTGGCTGGGAACTACTCGGGCAATATGCGATCGCACTTATTCTCACGACGCTCATCTCTTGCCTCGCTTCACTCATTTTCGTCATTCCAGGTATTTATTTGCAAGTCGCCTTTTCATTCGTCCTCTTCGTGTTGGTGGCGGAAGGGAAGCGAGGTGCACAGGTACTCACTACGAGTTGGTATCGAGTGAAGGGCTATTGGTGGCCGGTATTTGGCCGATTGGTGGGCTTCGGTATCATTGTCGTCGCTGTGTTGGCGATTCTTTCCGCAGTTCTCGCGCCACTCGTCTCACTCCTCTTTGCGTTCGCGCATATTTCTGTGAATCTCTACCATCTCGGAAACTTGGTTGGTCAGGCGGTCCAAATGTTTGTGGTAATGCCACTCTTTTATATCTTCCTTTCCGAGCTGTATTATTCGCTCCACTCGATCAATGGCAAGGAATTAAGTATCTCTGAACACCGAAATTCCGTAAATATCCTTGCAGGCATTGCGCTTGTTGGCGTTCTCGCGGCGGTCTTTTGGGCGTACTTTTTTACCGCAGTATTGGCACCCGTACTTTCAAAGCCACACATGTATCGTGGTGGTATGATGGGCAATTACGAATATCGAAACGAATTACACATCCGTCCTTACTAGCTATCTATTACCCCTTCGCCAATGTTGTCCTGGAGCGCCAAACGAAAAACTCTCTACACTCTGGCTTTCGTGGCGGCTGTATTGCTGTTCATTGCCGCCCCTACCACTTACATACTGTATCGTCCGCCGACTTGTACCGACGGTAAGATGAATCAGGCCGAACAAGGTGTTGACTGTGGTGGGCCATGCGTGAATCTCTGTCAAGAGAAGGAGCTTGACCCCATCGTACTCTGGCAACGTTCATTCGAGGTTGGTCCTGGGGCCTACAATGTTATTGCGTATGTGCAGAACCCGAACCTCGGTTCCGCCGCTATCCAAGTCCCATATATCTTCCGGCTATACAACTCCGAACATGTGCTGATTAGCGAACGTACTGGCAAGGTGAATTTGCCGCCCAATAAGTCGCTCCCAGTGTTTGAGGCAAACGTACCATCTGGCAAGCAGATTCCTGCGCGGGTATCTTTCGAATTCCGCACGAAGCCATACTGGGTTCGCCAGCAAAGCGTCTTTCCGGATGTGCGGATAAACAACATTGTGCTTTCACGCGAAGATTCTAGGCCACTACTCAATGCTGAGGTTACAAACAAAGAGCTTATCGCCTATGATCGTGTACCCGTCGTGGCCATTCTGTACGATGTTGATGGTAACGCGGTAGCGGCCTCTCGTACGATTTTAGACTCGCTCGAAGGTCAATCTAGCCAACCTGTCGTCTTTACTTGGCCGAAGCCGTTCGGTGTGCAGATCTCTGAAAAGGAAATTGTACCTATCTTGATGCAGGCCGATCGGTAAGATGTTACCGGTATGACAGAACAGGTGAGGAAAATCGCAGAAGAAGGAATGAAAGGAATTGATTGGATCCTCTTTCTTGCCCTTATTCCCATTCTCGCTGCTGGTCTAGTGACGATGAATTCATTCACGGGCAACGAGGTCTTCTTCGATCGGCAGCTTATCTGGATCGGACTTTCAGTTGTGGTGTTCTTTTCCTTTAGTTTTGTCGATTTTCGTTTTCTGCGCCGTACCGGTGTGGTGGTGTTGATCTATGGCCTCGCCGCCTTTCTCCTGCTCATTCTTTTTACTCTTGGACATACCGCCAAAGGCGCAGAGAGCTGGTTCAGTCTCGGATATTTTGCAATCCAGCCTTCAGATCCTGCCAAGTTGGCGTTGGTTATTTTATTGGCAAAATATTTCAGCCGTAGACATGTCGAGATTGCATATTTCAAACATATTTTTATTTCTGGTTTCTACGCGCTTGTCCTGTTTTTGTTGATATTGGTGGAGCCAGACTTCGGAAGCTCGATGATCATCTTCTGTATCTGGCTCGGCATGGTGCTGGTGTCGGGTATTTCGAAGAAACATTTACTTACCGTATTTGCCGTCGGACTGGTGGCATTTTCTGGTCTGTGGTTCTATGCGTTTAAGCCGTATCAAAAGGCCCGCATTATGAACTTCATTCATCCATTGACGAACATTTCTGGTAGTGGATACAATGCATACCAATCAACGATCGCCATTGGGTCTGGAGGTTTGTTGGGTAAGGGGGTGGGATATGGCACGCAATCTCGCCTGCACTTCTTGCCGGAACATCAAACAGACTTCATCTTTGCGGCCTTTGCGGAGGAGTGGGGGTTTGTCGGGGTTCTCATCCTGTTCTTCCTGTTTGGCGTGGTGATTTGGCGCATTCTACTGAATGCTATGCATGGCGTGTCGAATTTCGAGATCTTGTACGGAACAGGCTTGGCGATCTATATCATGGCACACCTGCTGATCAATGTGGGAATGAATATGGGTATTTTGCCAGTGACGGGTCTAGTGGCACCTTTTATGAGCTATGGTGGTTCGCATTTGCTCACGGAGTTTGCTGGTCTCGGTATCTTAATGGGGATGCGTCGCTATCGTCGTGCTGCCCACAAAGAGCTGATGAAAAACGAATTTTTAGGGATCTAGTCGTGACCTCTCATCTAGGTCTGTCTAGGAGAGGTAGATTTTTTCAGTTTTTTCAATCATTCGCTGGACAGAGAAATCTTCAGCAATCTTTTGTTGTAGGGCTTTGCCGAGCGCATTTCGCTTTGCCGTGTCGGCGAGAAGAATAGAAATGGCCTCGGATAATTCTTTTTTGTTGCCAGACCGGACGAGGATGCCGGTCTCTAGCTGGTCGATGATCTCGGAAATACCACCGACTTTCGAGGCGATCACTGGTAGGTGTGCGTCGCCCGCCTCAAGGAGGACGTATGGCAAGGCCTCGGTTGTTGAGGTGAGGGTAAAAATATCGAGGGCACTGAGATATTCTGCCGCATTTGGGATGTTGCCGAGGAGCAGCGCGACGCGTTCGAGTCCGCTATTTTTGATAATCGCCTCGAGCGCGTCGCGCTGCCCGCCCTCACCGATAATCACCACGACAAAGTGGGGAATTCCAACATGATTTTTCAGCTGTGCGACAGTGTGCAGCAGATGCGTGAGTCCCTTGTTTGGGTGGAGCTCAGAAATGGTCCCGATCCAAATCGTCTTGTCACGACTTCGCTCGGTTGCCACTTCGTGCAGCCGTTCGCTCGCAGTCTTTAGGCTGGGAAACCGCTCACAGAGCAGTCGCCGTGCTTCGGTCTTGCTGTATCGGACGATTGGGCTGAGGCCGTTATGGATCACTTCGACACGGCCGGCGATGAGAGGGAGGTACGAGATATCGTCAGCTGTTTTCTGTGATACGGCGATCGTCTTTGTGCAGAGGAGTACGGTCACCCAATGGAGAAAGAGGATGGCGGTACGGCTTAGTCGAGGTCGTTCTTCGTTGAAGGCCCAGCCATGAGCAGTGAAAATGATCTTTTTCACGCCAGCAACACGACAAGCGAGCGCCCCAAGGCCGCCGATTTTCGAACTATTTAAATGCACAACATCTGGCTTCTCCAGACGGATCATTTTTACGAGGTCAAAAAAAGTTCGCACTTCTTTTACCAGGCTGATATCGCGTTGCAGGAAGGGGAGGCTGATTGTCCGCACACTTCGTGCTTCGAGTGCTGTTTTGAGGGGGCCGTTGCCACCCAAACCGACCAACACGTCATACTTGGTTGAGTAGTGGCTGGCTAGGTCGAAGACGTACCGCTGAGCGCCACCCCAACTCGACTTGGTGATCAAAAACAAGATTTTGAGCCGTTTTTGGGCTGTTTCCGACATATGCCTCTATTTTACCCTAAATCTTCATTTTTTGCCCGTTTTGGGGTATGATGCCCCTATGCGAATTTCATCAAAAATAGGGCGTATTTTGCTCTTTCTGGGCGATATTGTCGTCCTTTTCGTGTCTTTGGCACTTGCTTTAGCAATCCGGTATCAGGGTATACCGGATGCTATTGTCTGGATCCCTCACGCCCAGGCATTTGGCCTCTTAATGATTGTCTGGCTTGCCGTCTTCTATATCGGTGGGATGTATGAAAAACAGACCATCAATATTCGTCGTTCGGCGCCTCTGATCATTCTCAATACACAGATTGTGAACAGTATCATCAGTGTGCTATTTTTCTATTTCATTCCGTACTTCGGGATTACGCCAAAAACGAATCTATTTATTTACCTCGGTATCTCGCTCGCCCTGCTGCTTTTGTGGCGGGTATATGGCTACGGTTTTTTCCAAACCAAGAAGCGACGTGAGGCAGTATTGGTGGCGAGCAGCAAAGATGCGCATGAGTTGTATCAAGAAGTGAACGGCAACCCTCGTTACGGTATCGTATTTACCGAAATGATTGACCTGAACGGCGTGAATCCGCGTACTCTTGAAGATCGCCTTGCGCCGTATGTTGCGGGAGGGAAGGTGATTGTTTTGGAGATGGCGCATCCGCTCGCCGAAGGTATTTTGCCACGTGTATATGAGTCGGTATTTACCGGCGTGTCGTGTATCGATATTAGTTCGGTATATGAAGATGTGTTTGACCGGATCCCAGTGTCTTCGCTCACACATGAGTGGTTTGTACAGTATGCCTCGATGAGAAAGGCTGGGTATGATGCCGTAAAGCGCTTGATGGATGTAGTGATGTCACTGATACTCGGTCTCGTCTCTCTCGTGTTATACCCATTCGTGTATCTTGCGGTCTTACTCGATGATCATGGTCCACTTTTCATTACCCAAGGTCGCATTGGTCAGGGTGGTAAAATGATCAAGATTCACAAATTCCGCACGATGACTGGGGACGATGGTGGGGATGAGGGGCGACAGAAAGACAATCATCTCACTCGCATCGGTTCCTTCCTTCGTCGCACCCGCATCGACGAGCTCCCACAGCTCTGGAATGTGCTCATGGGCGATATGTCGATGATCGGCCCTCGACCGGAGCTGCCTCCATATGTCGTGTTGTATGAAAAAGAGATTCCGTACTATCGTGTCCGTCACCTGATCAAACCAGGTCTTTCCGGCTGGGCCCAGATGTATCACAAAAACCCGCCAAAGGGCGCCGTGGACACCAATGAAACCGCGAACAAATTGTCGTATGACCTCTATTACATCAAACACCGCTCATTGTGGCTTGATATACAGATTGCTCTGAAGACACTCAAGATTTTTGCCTCCCGCAGTGGCCGGTAAGTTGCTTTTGGCCTGCTTTGGCATATAATGCGCCGTATGACAAAACACCGATCGATCGCCGTCATTTTGCTGGCTCTGAGCATTTTGGGCGGATATTTCATTTATTCATCAGAGGTAAAAAAGAGCGACTTTGCATTTAAGCTTGGCTTGGACCTCAGTGGCGGTACACACTTGGTGTACAAGGCCGATACGTCGGACATCGCTGATGGCGATGTGCAGGCAAGCATGTCTTCGTTGCGAGATGTGATCGAGCGCCGCGTGAATTTGTTCGGCGTGTCGGAGCCTGTGGTGCAGGTAGAGGAAGGTGGGGTAGTGGGCGGTGGTGGACACAAGCTGATCGTGGAGCTTCCTGGTGTCACCGATGTGAACAAGGCCGTGGCCCTCATTGGGAAGACTCCTGTCTTGGAGTTTAAGTTGGTCAATGAAGCGGCACTCACTGATTTGCAGGCTCAGATACAGGCGCTTGGACCAGATGGTAAGCCGATCGATATTTCGACCGCTCCAGCAAGCAAGGGTGAGCCTTTCATCAGTACCGGTCTCACTGGACGTCTATTGGATCGGGCTGAGCTTGAATTTGATCAGCGTACCGGCGAGCCACAGGTGAGTGTACAGTTTAATACTGAGGGCAGCGAGCTCTTTGCAAAGATCACCAAGGAAAATGTCGGCAAGCGCATCGCGATCTTCCTCGATGGCACCGTTATTTCGAGTCCTGTGGTGCGAGAAGAGATCTCCGGCGGCAAAGCGCAGATTTCCGGTGGGAGTATGACATCGAAAGAAGCGCAGTCTATTGTGCGCGATTTGAATTACGGCGCGTTGCCAGTACCGATCACTCTCGAGGGTACGCAGAAGATCGGTGCTTCGCTTGGTGCTTCAGCGCTTCACGCGAGCGTACAGTCGGGTATTTGGGCCTTTGCTTTCATTGCTTTGTTCCTGATCCTTTGGTACCGATTGCCAGGCCTGCTCGCTTCGGTGTCGTTGGCGATCTACGTGGTGATCATGTTGCTGTTGTTTCAGGCGATTCCGGTAGTGCTCACTTCTGCTGGGTTGGCCGGATTCATCTTGTCTGTGGGTATGGCGGTGGATGCGAACATTCTCATCTTCGAGCGCATGAAGGAGGAATTCAAGCGCGGGCGAGACATTCATTCAGGCATCTTCGAAGGTTTCGCCCGCGCTTGGTTCTCCATCCGCGACGGCAATCTCTCGAGCCTCATCACCGCGGCTATTCTCTTCTGGCTTTCGAGCACGCCGCTCGTGAAGGGCTTCGCCCTCATCTTCGGCCTCGGCGTGCTCGTCAGCATGTTTACCGCGATCACGGTGTCCAGAACCTTCCTGTTGGCAGTCGCACCAAAGTCGCACGGCAAGGTCTCGACCTTCTTATTCAATAACGGATTCAAAAACTAACATGTTCGTCGTACTTTACCGAAAATGGTTCTATGCAGTATCGGCGCTCCTCGTAGTCGCCTCGCTTGCCTCAGTGGCCGTGTGGGGTCTACAGTACGGGATTGATTTTGCTGGCGGCTCGCTCATCGAATTGGAATATGCGAGCGCGCGACCAACAGTCGAGATGGTGCAGAAACAGATTGCAGCTACTGATGTCGGTGCTTTCTCAGCTCGAGAATCCGGCGACAAAGGTTTTATTATCCGTACCAAGCACCTCACTCAGGAGCAGCATGATGCTGTTATCAGCGCTCTTTCAAAGGATGCCGCAGGGAAGGTGACCGGCGCTGATGAGAAGCGGTTTGACTCTGTCGGCCCACTCCTTGGCCAGGAGGCCGCTCGCAAGGCACTCGTTTCCCTCGCTTTGGTGATCCTCGCAATCGTACTTTTCATCACCTACGCGTTCCGCCAGGTGTCTGAGCCGGTGTCTTCTTGGAAGTACGGCCTCATCGCGATCATCGCGCTTGTGCACGATGTCATCATCCCGACTGGCGCCTTCGCTATCCTCGGCCACTTCCAAGGCTTTGAGATCGATACGCTCTTTATCACCGCTTTGCTCGTGATCCTTGGCTTCTCGATCCACGACACCATTGTGGTGTTCGACCGTGTGCGTGAAAATCTCAAACACCGATCTTCTGGCGAGGCTTTTGAGCACATCGTGGGGAAGAGTATCAGTCAAACTTTCGTGCGCTCGATTAACACTTCGATGACCGTGCTCATCTCGCTTGTGATCATGTATTTTGTTGGCAGCGAAGCCACTCGGCACTTCGTGGTGGCGCTGCTTGTTGGTATCACGGCAGGTACGTATTCATCGATTTTCCTAGGTTCGCCGTTGCTCGTGACCTTCCAGAAGTTGCAGGAGAAGAAAAGCAGATAGCCCCAGATACGAAAAAAGCACCATTTCTCAGAGCACGCCGTAAATCCTTGCTAGGATTTCGGCTCCTCTCGGCACCGTCCGTGCCTGCGAGAGGCTCCTCGAAAGTGGTGCTTTTTTCGTATCTGGGGCTAGTAGCTTGACAAGACACCAGTTATTTGTTATATAGGTAAGAGCTGCTCTTCAACAACGAAGGCGGTCGTACTGCGTCAATTCCCTAATACTTATACAGGGTTGGCCTTTACCAACGCAAAAACCACAAACAAACGAAAGGTAGGATAGGAACATGAAGGAAAGTCTCAAGTTGACAAGCGCCGCCCTCGACGTATTCACAGACGCGGGTGGCGTAGAACGTTTCGTCCTGCGAGGAGTGCTCGGGCTTGAAGGCCTGGACGTCTTGCGGACCGACAAGTATCAGCGCGAGGTGCTCTCTCGCTCCAAGATCAATGCACTCGCCAGGGCCCTTGAGTCCTCGAGTGTTCCGGACATTGAGATCGGCATGCGAGGCGAGAAGCATCGTGTGCACAGTGCCAATCAGCCCGATGAGGCCTGGTATATGCAGGACGACCTCTTCATCATTGATGGTCTCCAGCGAGTCACTGCTGCCAAGCAGCTTCGTCTGCAGAAGCCTGACCTCAAGTTCCGGCTCGGAGCCGCGATCCACTTCAACACCAACTTTGACTGGGAGCGGGCGCGTTTCCGTAACCTCAATCTGGAGCGAGCGAAGATCTCGACAAATCTCGTCCTTCGCAACCTCGAGACTGATCAGCCCGCGATCGAGATGTTCATCAAGTTGTGCAAAGATCAGGGGTTCGTCCTCGTCGATCGCGTTCAGTGGAATCAGCGTCAAGCCAGGAGCGAACTGATCTCCGCCCTGACCCTCTGCAAAGTGACAGGCATCCTCCACTCTCGTTTCGGCCCTGGCCGAGGCAATCAGTGCGAGGAGTTGGCCGCGTCTCTCACCAAGACCATGGGGGTCGTCGGCCGCACGACGATGCGGGACAACGTAAAGACGTTCTTCGAGCTCATCGACGAGTGCTACGGCGTGCGCCGGATCACTTTCGCCGACGGAGCCACGTTCTTGAAGACGACGTTTCTCGTCACCCTCGCCGATGTTCTCACTCACCACAAGGACTTCTGGCGCGGTAGCCGTCTCTTCGTCGAGAAAGACCTCCGGGTCAAGCTCTCGAAGTTCCCGATCATGTCCGACCCTCAAGTGATTCAGCTCGCCAGCTCGGGCGGGGCATCCGGACAGATCCTGTTCCAAATCCTCGTCAATCACATCAATAGCGGTAAGCGCAGTAAGCGGCTCACCCTTGATGTCACCGGCAATGAGTTCATGCCGCTCCAACTGGGAAAGGATGCCCCTAAGGAGACCGCCTCGACCGAAGCGGTAGCGGCTTAATCCCCGCAAGCCGTAGTCTCACAACCCTCTCCGCGCCTCGTGCGGAGAGGGTTCTTTTTTTATTGGGAAAAGCCAATAATTCGATTAATTATGGCCTGGTGCAAAAGAAAGGGGCGAATAGCCCCTTTTTGCTTGACTCCTTATAAGGCCTATGTATAATAGTCCCTACGCCTCTAAAAGGGCGTTGTTATTTGAAAATCAAATTGAAGTAAAGAACGTAGATGCATTGCTTCTTCGGAAGCGGTGCAAATATGTGCAAGTCAAAGTATATTCTTTTGACAATGATTCAAGTTTTTCCTGTTTTATTAAAAACAGTAAGTATATAGGATTTACCTTTTTGAAAAGCACAAAAAGGGACAAGTAAAGAGAGGACAAAGCATTTTTTGTTTTGTTCCGTTCGGTTCAAAATGGCGCAAGCCATTTTGAATTAATTACAAGAGTTTGATCCTAGCTCAGGATGAACGCTGGCGGCGTGGATAAGGCATGCA
>JBBTRF010000002.1 GCA_038065315.1 Patescibacteria group bacterium | reverse complement strand
TGACGCGATCCCGTTTACAAAACGGGTGCTCTACCAACTGAGCTAAGGTGGCGTTATTTTTTCAACTCTGCCGACGCGGCGTTTTTCTCGTCCGCCAAACCTGCCGTCTCCGCGGCAGTGGCAGCAGCGCTCTCGGTCGTCACACGCTTCGCTTCGTCGCTCACATGCTTCAAAAAGAACGACACGGATCCGGCCGGCTTTTTTCGAGCACCCGCCCCTGCCTCACCGCGGCCACCGCCAGCGTGCTTCATCCGCTCGATGAGCTTCACGATAGTGCGTTGAGCCTTATGCAGAGCATCTACAGTGACGCGCTGCGTAGCCGCACGAGTCGACAAAATGCCTCGTCGCGCGGCCAACCACCCCTTGGCCAAAAAGAGCTTCACCTTCTCGACTACATTGTCGATAATAATCTCGTCGCCACGGTCGCGCATCTCCGCCGACACCAGCGGCGCACCTTTGTGCAACTCCAACACTTTATGCACAATCAAAAACGCGAGTGCGATGAGCGAGAGGAGAAAGATTGTGAAAGGGGTCGTCATAAAACGGACGGCTCAGCCGTCGGAGGCGCTACTTAGCTGAGAAGCGCACAAACTTGCTGATCTCGATCTTCTCGCCAAACTTTTGGATCGCCGCTTCGATGAGATTGGCGATCTTTAGATCGGGATTCTTGATATATGGCTGTTCCATGAGCACTTTGTCCTGGAAATACGCATTCACTTTTCCCTCGAGGATCTTGGCCTTCATGTTCTCGGGCTTGCCCTCCACCTCCTTGGCAAATACCTCCTCAGCGACTTTCTTCGCCTCCGGGGTGATATCGGCGCTCTTCACGAATTCTGGATTGGTAGCAGCCACCTGCATCGCGATCTCATAGGCGAGCTTCTTGAACTCTTCATTGCCTGACACGAAATCGGTCTCGCTCGACAATAGCACCATCGCACCGACGGTGCCAGCGCCATGAATATACGACTGGACAGCAGCGGCTCCGAGGGTTCGGTCGGCTTTCTTTGATGCCGCATCACCGCCCTTCTTGCGGAGGATAATGATCGCCTTCTCCATATCGCCAGCCGCCTCCTCGAGCGCCTTTCGACACTGCATAATAGAGACGCCGGTCTGGTCACGGAGCACCTTTACTTGATCCATTGAAATCGTAGTCATGAGCAATAGTATACTATGTCGCCAATAAAACTGCCAAGCAAACCGGGGGCTAATTACGCCTTCGCTGCATTCGCCATAGTAGGCTGTGTTGTCGCGGTCGTGGCTGCTGCAGCCGCTGGCGCCACCTTTGGATTCTTCTTGCCGTCCTGATACGCCGCCACAATCTGATTCACAAAGAAAGCGATACTTGCCTGTGCGCCGTCGTTGCCAGGGATAGAGTGCTGGACTTTGTTGAGGTCACAGTCAGAGTTACAAACAGCGATCACTGGGATGCCGGTCTTGTTGGCCTCATGTACGGCAATCTCCTCGCGCTTTGCGTCGATCACGAAAATCGCCTTTGGCATTTCTTTCATCAATACGAGGCCACCGAAAAACTTCTGGAGGTTGTCGATTTCACGGTCGATCATGAGACGCTCTTTCTTGGTGTACTTGAGAAGCTCGCCGTTCTCACGCTTGGCAATCTGAGACTCCATCTTTTCGATTCGTCGCTTGATTTCTGAGTAGTTGGTGAAAGTACCACCAATCCATCGTCCTGCAACAAAAGGCATGCCGATAGATTCAGCGCCCTTCTGTACCGCCACTCGAGCCTCGCTCTTGCCACCGACAAAGAGGATCTGCTTGCCTTCTGAACCGAGGTTCTTCACGAACGCCTTCGCCTTTTCGAGAGACTCTGAGGTCTTTTCGAGGTCGAAGATCTCTACGCGGTTCTTCGCACCGAAGATGAAGTTTTTCGCGCTTGGGTGACGTCGTGCTCGAGACAATGCAAAGTGAGAGCCTGCTTTAAAAAGGCTTTC
The DNA here is from genome assembly GCA_038065315.1 of Patescibacteria group bacterium. Classification (NCBI taxonomy): domain Bacteria; species Patescibacteria group bacterium. Next base: position 98,642 of record JBBTRF010000002.1, on the reverse strand, counting down.
AATGAGGCCTGAATTTGGGGTTTTGGTGGTTTCTGACATAGAGAAATAGTCTAGCAGATGAGGGGAATTATTGCAAATCAGGCTCAACTTCGCCTTCAGCCGGCACACTACCCCCACCCGCCTCACAGACTGCCTGAATAATGTCGTCGATTTCACCGCGGAAAATGCCTTCGATGTTGTGCCAAGACTGCTTGATACGGTGGTCGGTGACACGATCCTGGAGAATGTTGTAGGTGCGGATCTTCTCGGAACGGCCGGCGGTGCCGATCTGGGACGAGCGATTGCCGGAGTATTTGGCCGCCGCCTCTTCCTCGCGAAGTCGGGCGATTTTCGCCATGAGAATACTCATCGCCTTCTCGCGATTCTTCGCCTGGCTGCGCTCACTGGTACAACGCACGTCGATACCGCTCGGCTTGTGCAAAAGGCGCACGGCGGTCTCCACTTTGTTCACATTCTGACCACCCTTGCCGCCGGCACGAGAGAATTCCATATGAATATCGGCCGGACTAATATCGACATTCACTTTCTTGCGCATTGGGAGAATCGCCACAGAAGCGGTCGAGGTGTGCACACGACCCATCTTTTCGGTGGGCGGCACACGTTGAATACGATGCACACCGGTCTCAAAGCGGAGGAGCTTGTACACGTCCTTGCCACGCACTTCGAAGGCGGCTTCTTTGAAACCACCGAGCGACGACTCCGATTCATCGAGCGGATGGAAAGACCAGCCGCGAGCTTCGCAGAAACGTTGATACATTTCGGCAAGCTTCTGAGCAAAAAGAGCGGCCTCTTCCCCGCCGGCACCAGCGCGGACTTCCATGACGATCTCATTTGGAAACTCTTCCTCCTCTTTGTCGGCATCTTCAATCTGCTTCAACTGAGCCTCGAGCGCCTTCTTTTGTTCGGCAATAGTTTCGAGCTCTTTCGCGCCCAATTCAGCAAACCCTGCGTCCTTTTCAATCATGCCGCGCAACTCTTTTTCTTCCACGTCCAAACGCTCCCAGCTTTCTGCGAGATATGACGTCTTATGATTTTGCTTGTGCTTTTGGAGATCCATTCCCGGCTTCGCCTGGGGCCAAATCTATTTGGCCTTTTTAGCGGAAGCGGTCTTTGGCTTTACAGCAACAGTCTTGACTGATCGAGTCTTAAACTTCTCTACTCGGCCAGCTGCGTCGAGGAGCTTTTCGTTGCCAGTATAGAAAGGGTGAGAGGTGCTAGAGATTTCCACGTGGAATGCAGGGTATTCCTTGCCGTCTGCACCCTTGGCAGTCTCCTTGGTCTGCACAGTAGAAGAAATGAGAAACTGCGCACCATTGGAGTTGTCAATGAAGAGGACTGGGCGGTAGTTTTTTGGGTGAATGTCTTTTTTCATGGGGTGATGTGTCTTTTGTATGTCTGGCGAGTATACCAGAAAGGTCAAAAAGTGGCAATATCGAGGCCAGAATGAGGCCGATATCGGCTAATTGGCGCCCAAAATATTGATCTGCGCCTGATATTTGTCGGCATAAGCCAGCACTTCGTTGCCATAAAAGGCGTAGGCAGGCTTGGTGGCATTGACCCAGCCAGCGAGGTATCGGGTGGCGGCAAGACGTTCAGCCGCGCGGGTACCTTTCGCCGCACCATTGTCTTTCAACAAAAGTCCTGAGGCCATGAAGGCATCTTCCGGATCCCAAGGATTCGGCGGCTTGTTGCCAGTGGCGGCAGAGATGCGGTCCTTGAACAGCACCCAGGTCGAAGGGATGAATTGCGCCGGACCCATGGCCCCGCCGTAACCATACCATTGCTTTGCCGAGACCGGCATCTTGTCTGGGTCGAGACCGAGCTCTTTGCAGATTTCAAGAAATGGCACCGTGTCACGAGGTGCCTTCATATCGACGCGCCAATTGCCTTTGCCGACATTCTGTCCAAGATTGGATTCAGTCGTGATGATCCCCAAAATAAACGCCGCGCGAACGCCGGTCTTCTTCTCCACAGCTTTGGCATATTCAAGGGCCTTGCCGAACGGGATCGCCGCTGAACCCTGGAGCTGGAAGAGTTGGGCTCGAATAGCATTCGCGCTCTGTGTCTTTTCCTTCAACACGTTCTGGTACGCCGATTCAACGCCCTTTGTCACCGCTAAAATCTTTTTCTTTTCTGCCTCCTGTTCCACAAGCCGCTTCTGTTGGAGTTTCTGGATACTCAACAGCTGCGCCTGCTCGTCTTTTTTATCCTGCAAGGCATCACGTGCGACCTGTGTCGCCTTCCTATCCTCGCCGATTTTGGTATACGAAGTGCGGAGGGCTTCACGAATCGCACCGTACTGATCGGCATCTTCAAACAGCGAAGAGAGCGAGCGGCGCGTGAGGTAGATTTCGATCGGCGATGCCGAATAGATCTCCGCTTCGCGATTCAACAACTCCGCGACATAGGTTTTTTCCTGATCGATCTTGTCGGACAACACATCGATGGTGTTTTCCTTAGCTTTGATATCGGCAGCCAAGCCCTGAATCGTGAGGTCGCGTGCACGAATACTGAGCTTCGCCTGAGTGATCTGCGCGGTGAGGATCGAAACATCGCGTTCAAGAGACACGCGCTCAGTACGCTTGGCATCTAGAATAGACTGCTGGGCGTCGATCTCCTTCTCCAAACCATCCAGCTGCGACTGGAGCTGAACGCGCTGCTCAGGAGTGAGGCTGGCGGCTTCAAGCTGTTGTGGCAGCCACAAAGAAGTCGTGAGTGCGTCGAGAAACAGGCCTAAAGTGAGGCTCAAAGTGCAGATGAAAAAAAGGTTGTACCTCCGTAAACGCATAGAGTGAATTATACCAGATTAGCTTACTGGACGGTGAACGGAGGTGGGTGGTGCAGTCTTTTCGAGTAGGTGCGGATTTTTCATACTTTTCTCATACTTTCGTATGAAAAATCCGCACCTACTGTTTTTCGGCCCAGGAAACCTGCCTACAAAACAAAACCGCCACTGGCGGTTTTGTTGGACCAAAAAATCGTGAATGGAGTGTTACTATTTCTTCGCCGGCGCAGCCTTCGCATCCTTTGCACCACCAGCTGGAGCAGCCGCAGCACCATCAGCGCCCTCCTCAGGCTTCTTGCCCTTCTTGTCGGAGATCTCGATCGCGGCGAGATCTGGGGCAGCTACCACCTCCTCCTTCTCTTCCACCGCCTTGGCAATAGACGCGACGACATCCTCCGCTCGCTGCACGAGAACGACATTTGCAGGAAGCACGACATCCTTTGCGAGGATCTGGCTATCCAAAGTAGCGAGAGAACCGATGTTGACCTCGACTGCCTGAGGGAGATCCTTTGGCAACGCCTCGATCTTCAATGCATGCTGCACCTTCACGAGAATACCACCGAAGTCCTTCACTGCTGGAGCGATACCGACGAAATGCATTGGCACTTCGATCTGGAGCTTCTTGTCCTTTTCAATTACATAAAAATCAGCATGTCGAAAATCTCCAGTGAGAGGATGAACATCTACCTCTTTGATGAGTGCTTGGTGCTCTGCGCCCTTGGCATCCTTGAGCTCTATAATAGAAGAGTCACCGGCCTTCTTGTAGACCTTGGTGAATTCTGCTTGAGAAACCGCAACAGAAGTCGCTTTCTCCTTTCGGCCATAGAAAACAGCGGGCATTTTGCCGGTCTGGCGCAATGTATCCAGCTTTTGTGCCTTTTCTCGAGGCTCGATGTGTAAGGTAATCATAGAGGATTAGTATATCTATTTCCCGAAAAAAGGCAAGAAAGTCCGCCAAGCTGTAATACCGACCCTCCCCGGACGTCTCATCTAGTAGCAACAAGGTAGCGATAGCGTTTCCTTGTTGCGTTATCCATAACACAACACCCATGTCACATACACAAGCAAAGGACGCGGTAGCAGCAGCGGCAGAAGCGCACGCGGATGAGGCACGAAAGGGCGCAACGGAGGCGCAATATGCGGCCGCAGAGGAGCACGAGAAAGCAGCTACCGAGCAATCAAAGGCATAGGTAAGACTCTCTATTCTTAAGATACGAGGTTGGTCGGCTTTCCGCCTTCGAGGACATCGATGATGTTCTGTGCGGCCATGCGGGCCATATCAAGGCGGGCTTCTTCGGTAGCAGAGGCAATATGAGGGGTGAGAACGACATTTGGGAGCTTGGCGAGGCCTTTAGTGAGCTTCGGCTCAAATTCGAACACATCGAGACCGGCACCGCGGATTCCCTGCTTGCCAGCAGTTTTTGGATCGGCACCGAGCTCCAAAGCCTCGACAAGTGCGACTTCGTCCACTACTGGCCCGCGGGCAGTATTGATCAAATAGGCGGTAGGCTTCATCAACTTTAGGCGGTCGGCGTTGATGAGATGATGAGTGGCGGGCATAAGTGGCACGTGGAGCGACACAACATCGGCGACTTTCAACACCTCTTCCGGAGTCGCACAAAAGACGGCACCGTATTTCTGCTCCAGCTCTGGGTTGCGGACGACGTCATAGTACGAGAGCTTCATCGCGAAACCATTCACCGCGCGATGTGCCACGTCTGCACCGATTCGGCCCGTGCCGATAATACCCAGCATCTTCCCAGCGAGCTTCGTGCCATGGAAAATCATCGGATTCCAACCGTTGTACTTCCCTTTTCGAATATATTGGTCGCCCTCCACTATTCGGCACGTGAGTGCGAGAATAAATGCCCAGGCATGCTCAGCCACGCGGTCCGCCCCGCCGCCGGGAGTATTGGAAGCAAAAACGCCCCGCGTTTTTGCCTCTTTCACATCGATATTATTGAAACCAATCGCGTAATTGGCAAAAATCTTCACAGTTGGTGCCGCATCAAACACCTCTTTGTCGATGGGATCAGTAAGGAGAGACAGCACCGCATCGTATGGCGCGCCGGAGCTTGCATCGTGTCGAGAGCCTTTTTTGAGTGCCTTGATCAGCTCCTTCTTGGTGAGCGGCCGGTCCTTCTTGCTCACAGTCACGGCATAGCCCTTCTGCTCGAGCATATCGAGACCGTTCTGCGGAATCCTGCGGGTGACGAATACGTTTTTCATGATTGAAAGTATACCACCACTCTATATAAAATCACTGCGGCGCAACTACACAGACAATAGCCGCTGAGTAAATGGCGTGAAGTAGGAATCAAGTTGCTTTTGAGTGACGCTGAGTTGTTTACCGAGCATACTTGGGTTTTCTATTACGGAGAGCAGTGCATCGATCTCAGCGCGGCGCGGCTCCATTGATTCAAATCCGGATAATTTTTTGACGATATCAAATATCCTCTGCCGAGAAGACCCTGCAGAAACAAGCTCTTTTTTTTCAAGAAATCCAAAATACCGATGTACCTCAGAGGCTAAATTTGCCATGTAGAAAAGTGGGGTTCGTTCGTTCATTGAAAGTTTATTTTACATTAAACACTCGCAACTTCTCCTCCACTACCTTCTGTACAGCCTCACGAGGCGCGGCAAGATACTTGTACCCAGCGACCTCCTTTGGATTGGCAGCAAGCGAAGCATCGAGAGCAGTACGATACGCCACGCGAAGCTCGGTACTCACATGCACTACCGCGACACCTACTCGGATAGCTGCACGAATGTCCTCGTCGGTATTGCCGGAAGCGCCATGCAAGACGAGGGGTAGGCCCCCGGTCGAAGCGGAGACTGCCGCGACGCGGCCGATATTGAGCGCCGGGTCCTTTCCCTTCGCAAACATCCCGTGAATGTTGCCGACCGCCGGTGCGAGCATGTCAATGCCGGTCGCTTTCACAAATTCTTTGGCCAGTTCCGGTTTCACCAGACTCTCTTCGGAAATAGAGGCCCCATCCGGCACAGCTTCAAGTACTTTCGAGGACTTGCCGATGTAGCCGAGCTCCGCTTCGACGATCACCTTCTCGCTCAAAAATGCCTTCTTCTGCTTCGCGTATGCCGCACATTGCTTTGTCACTCGAACATTTTCCTCGAACGGCAGCTCGGTGCCATCGAAAATAACCGCGTCGTACCCAGCATCGATCGCCTCCTTCACGCGCTCAAAGGAATAGGTGTGGTCGGCATTCAAAAAGATCGGCGCACCAGCGGCACGAAGACTCTTCACGACTGCCGCGATCTGCTTCACACCAAAAAAGTCGCGCTCGCCTTCCGACACGCCAATGATCACCGGCACCTGCCAGCCGAGCTCCTTTGACACCACTTCCCGCGCCTTCGCGATCGCCCAGACGCCTTCCATGTTTGAGATATTGAAGTGGCCGACCGCGCGCTTATTTGCCTTGGCTTCGGCGATGTACTTTCGAAGAGATTTCATACCCCCAATTATATCACGACCACCCCAAGCATCGTGCTATAATTTCCCTATGCTCGACAAACAGATCGATTTTCTCGCGATCGGCGATATCACGACCGATGCTTTCATCCGCCTCAAAGATGCGCACGTCACCTGCGCAATCGACAAGACAAAGTGCGAAATTTGCCTCAAATTTGCGGACAAAGTGCCGTTCGAATCGGTGACTATTGTGAAAGCCGTGGGTAATTCTGCCAACGCCTCGGTGGCAGCTGCACGCCTTGGCCTTCGCTCCGCACTCGTGAGCGATATTGGCAAAGACGAGAACGGCGCCGACTGTCTCGCCCAGCTCAAAAAAGAAGGTGTTGCGACCTCACACATCAGCGCGCACCGCGGTATCCCGACCAACTATCACTACGTGCTCTGGTACGGCGATGAACGCACGATTTTGGTGAAGCACCAGGAGTATCCATACCATCTACCTCATATCGCACAGCCGCCAAAATGGATCTACCTCAGCTCGCTTGGTGCGAATTCTGAAGAATATCACGAGGAGATTATCGGCTACCTCGCACAGCATCCGGAAGTAAAGCTCGCCTTCCAGCCGGGGACATTCCAAATGCAGCTTGGCGTCAAAAAGCTCGCCGCACTGTACAAGCGCTCCGAAGTTTTTATTTGCAACGTTGAAGAAGCGGAGCGGATTACCGGCCTATCTTCGGGCGAAGGGCGAAAGGAAATCAAGACGGTCATGAATGCACTCCATGCCCTCGGCCCGCGCATCGTCCATGTGAGCGACGGCCCGAAAGGCGGATACGTTTCCGATGGCCGTAATCGACGCGCTCCAATCGCTTATTTCATGCCGATCTATCCCGATCCAAAGCCACCATTAGAGCGTACCGGTGCCGGCGATTCATATGCCTCGACATTTGTCTCCGCGCTCGCGCTTGGCAAAACCTTCGAGGAATGTGTGCAGTGGGCGGTGATCAACTCAATGTCGGTGGTGCAATATGTCGGTGCGCAAGAAGGGTTGCTGGATCAAAAAGCGATCAAGGGGTGGCTGAAGAAAGCACCGAGCGATTTTCATTTGAAAGTCCTCTAATCTTATTTTCTCTTCAATACCTTTCGAACAGCAGCCGCGATGTGCGACTCGCCCATGCCATAGTGTTCGATGAGTTCGTCAGGGGTGCCGGATTGGCCGAATACGTCGTGAACGCCGATGAATTCCATTGGTACCGGATGCTCGCGCGCGAGGAGCTCTGCCACCGCGCTGCCCATGCCGCCGGCGATCTGATGTTCTTCCACCGTCACGACACGACCACATTCGCGCGCGAGACGAGTGATCGCTTTTTCATCGAGAGGCTTGATGGTGGCGAGATTTAGCACAGTGACGCCGATTTTTTCTTTTTCGAGTTCGCGTGCAACCTTCAGCGCTTTATATACGAGTGCGCCAGTAGCAATAATCCCCACTTCCGACTTCCCGACTGCGGGCTGCCAAAACACCTGCGCTTTTCCGATCTCGAAAGGCGAATCTTCTGTCGTCATTATCGGCGTTTTCTCGCGCGCAAGGCGAATGTACGTCGGATATTTTGTCTTCGCGAGGGCAATAGTCGCCTTGCGCGCTTCGATCGCATCGCACGGCGAAATCACCACCATTTTTGGAATGATCCGCATAAGCGCCATATCCTCGATCGCCTGATGCGTGCCGCCATCCGGACCCACAGAAATACCCGCATGCGAACCCGCAATTTTCACCGGCTGGTTGTTGTACGCAATCGTTGTGCGAATCTGCTCCCAATTTCGTCCCGGAGAAAACATCGCATACGAAGTGATGAACGGAATCTTTCCCATCGCCGCCATACCACTCGCGACCGAGGCGAGATTTTGCTCTGCCACGCCCATTTCCACAAATCGCTCAGGAAACTTTTTCTTAAATAAATGCATTTGAGTCGACTCAGTCAGGTCTGCACATAGCCCTACTACATTCGCATCCATCTCGGCTGCAGTCAAAAGACCCTCACCAAATCCTTTCCGGATCGGCAGCTGCTCGACATCTTTATCCCAGAGCTTTGGATTGAGTTTTTGCGAAGGGTTGAGCATTTTCTTAGATTTTAAGACTTTTTGTGTTTGGTTATCTTAAGATCTAATCCAATCAAAAAAAGAAATACAACAAAAAACTTTATATTGATACTTTCAACAAAAAAGCACACATAAATTACAAAAGCGAGAAGTACCCAATTGAAGACTAGCTCTTTAAATGTTTTTCCTTCAGTCATATAATTAAACTTTTACTCATGCTCGCTCTTAATCTTCCCCCGCCACGTCCTCAGCTCGCGGAGCGCCAGCGCTGCCTCATCTTTATTCGGCGGCTTGCCGTGCCATTCGAACATTCGCTCGAATTCGGGCACGCCCTTCGAGGCGATGGTGTTCGCAATGATCACCGACGGCTTGTCGAACACAGCTTGTGCCTGTCCGACCGCTTGGTCGATAGCGGTAAAGCTATGTCCGTCGATCTCCTGGACATGCCAGCCGAAGGAACGCCATTTATCGCCGAGCGGATTGAGCGGCATGATGTCTTCGGTGAAGCCATCTATTTGAATATTGTTGCGATCGACAAACACCGTGAGATTCTGAATCTTCTCCTTGCCCGCCAGCATCGCCGCCTCCCAGATCTGTCCGCAATCGAGCTCACCATCGCCAGTGAGGCAATAAAACTGTTTGCTCGAAGTACGGCCATGGTCGATACGGTCAGCCAGCGCCATACCGACAACCTGTGAGAGACCAGAGCCGAGCGGGCCGGAGCTGGTCTCAAGCGCGGGCATGAATTCACGATGTGGATGACCTTGCAGACGCGAGCCAAACTTGCGCAACGTCTTCAGCTCGCTCACTGGAAAATATCCTGAATGCGCCATGGTGGCATACAACACCGGACAAATATGGCCGTTGGAAAGCACGACACGGTCGCGCTCCGGCCAGCTCGGCTTTTTCGGGTCATGTTTGAGCGCGTGAAAATACAGATAGGTGAAAATGTCGGCCATGTCGAGTGGTCCGGCGGTGTGTCCCGATCCCGCTGCCAGGAGCATCTCTATAATAGACTGACGAATATCATTCGCCTTGAGCTCCAGCTCTTTCATCTTTGCGTCGGTGAGCGCCATATGAGTCTATTTTACCTCATTTTCAACTTGACGGCGAACCGCCACCTGCTATAATAGACTCATTATGGGCTTCGGCCTCCGAGATTCCCCTCCTTTGCTGGAGGGGTTTCGATTTTAGGATAAAATCAGTCAGTTTGTCACAGATATTCGAAAAGTCGCCATCCGAGACCGTACCCATCTTTCTAATAAGCCTCCTGGAGCTGAATATTCTTAACTGAGATAAGATTGCCCAAGAGATGCCCGTATCATGTGCAACTCGATGAAAAAATCTTCCAGACTTCTCATGGGAGGTGAGCGGAACGCCCCAGAACATATCTTTGTTAAACTTAGTGATCACCAGGATCGGTCTTTCAAAATATTCGTGCTTGCCATCGGCCTCCACGCCAACATTGACACCGACTGAGCAACGCCAGACTTCCCGGACATAATAAAATGGCGGGAAAAAAGCATTCGAACCTTGAATGGACTTTTTATGTTGGTTCCACTCATCAAATGGTTTTTCCGGCTGGGTCGGTGGCATGCCAACTATCCTATCAAACAGGCGATAGAGAAATCGCTAAATTCCGATAAAGAAAAAGCTAATTTTTGATAAAATTTTTATGAACAGTGACTAAAATCCTCCCAACGCCTCAATATTCTCTCGCACGCTCCCCATCTCGAACACCGCAGAGCCTGCCACTGCTCGCGTGACGCCTACTTCCGCCAATCGGCCGACGGTTTCTAGATTCACCCCACCATCCACGCTCACTGGCACACCAGGGAACAGCGCTTTCACCTCAGCGATCCTCGCCAGCACCCGCTCATCAAACGGCTGACACTGAAAACCCGCGTGAGCAATGCCCATGCACTGCACAACACTGATATCTTCTCTGTATTGCGCCGCGACAGCCGCGACTCGCTCCGCAACAGTTTCAACACCGACAGCGATACCAATCTCCACCAAACCACGACAGGTGCCAATGATCCGCCCCAATTCAGCCATCGCCGCAGCAGTATCGGCCGCCAACGCATCCAAATGAATAATGACGCGACTTGCGCCAGCCGTCAGCCAGTCGCCGAGCAACTTTTCCGGCTCATGCGCCATGAGATCGATCTCAAAATCAAAATCCTCCCAGCCGGGCAGGCCTCGCTCTTCACGCAAAATCGCCTCGAAAGACTGGTCGGCCTTACGATATGGCCAGGTGGCATTCGGGGTGTATTTGCCATCGCAAATATCAATCTGGATGGTCGTGAGTTCGGCAATAGAGGCCGCTCGGACCTGAGCAACCTTTTGCTCGAGCTCCGCGAAATGCGCTGGCAGGATGGCGGGAATGATCTCCATGACCCTATTCTACTCTATTTGGTCAATCTGCTCTATACGACGGACGTGACGTTCGCTTTCCTTCTCCGCTTCTGGGCCTTCACCAACAAACGGCGTATCGAGCCAAAGCTTCACGGCTTCTTTTGCTTCGACGACGCTCAAAAACCGGGCGCCGAGCGAGAGGATATTCGCATCGTTGTGCTTGCGCGATAAACGGATAATCTCCAAGTCTTTGCCATAGTAGACAGTGGCACGCACACCAGGAAAACGGTTCGTGACCATCGCCTCGCCCTGTCCGGAACCACCAATGACGATAGCTCGACGCTTCACAGGGTCGGCCGCGATAGCAAAACCGACCGGAGCCATGATCGGCGGATAATCGTCGTTTGCATCAAAAGCGTGTGCGCCCATATCTTCGGTCTCGTAGCCCAGCCCCTTCACGAACTCGAGCAATTGCCCCTTTAGCTCAAAACCGGCATGATCGGCAGCGAAGAGGATCGTGGGTTTGAAGTCTTTTTTCATTGATTTGATATTGGTCTTATTTTAGCACACCGCGCGGCGCCACACCCCTTGTGTCTACTTTTTGGTGGTGTATACTTTATGCATAGTTGGCTTCGGCCTTACCCTCGTGGGAGGGAGAAAGTATGACGATTGACAACAAACGCACAGGTGATATCATTACTCTACAAATGGCCGTCGGGCCCCCGAGAAATCCCGCCACGTGGCGGGATTTCGATTTTATCAGCCTACAGGCTTGGAAAGAATCGTTGGACACGAAGAATTACTTCCCTAAAATGTTCTTCTGACATTTTATAAACATACCGCTCCAATCGCTTAGAACTCATCAATCGGAGCTGAGAAAGGATAATGACGGATCCTTCTTCACCAAATATTGGAAAGTGATACTGATTTTGCTTATGAGATGTCGTGAATGGCAGTGCCCAAAACACGTCCTTATTAAATTTCTTTACGACCAACATTGGACGCTCGAAACCCTCGCCGCCATCCTGTTCGTATCCGACATTCAAACCAAGCGAGCACCACCACACCTCACGCTCATGAAAAAACGGGATGTATTCTTTTCCGTGGATGTATTTTTTCTTCTCATTCCACCTATCGAAATCTTTTTGAGGCATTCGCCTATTATAGAAAATATGCGATAGAGAAATCGCAAAGAAGTGCTCAAGAAATGCCTAAGAAATATTAAAGTTTCAATGAAGACTGGGAGATGCAAGCGCGGCGTCCTTTTTTGACCTAGCCAACAAAGAGGAGCCTACAGTGACGGAAAGAAACCAGAGAGGGATTAGAAAGAAAAGCTGCATCATAATAAATAGCCCCTGATCACTACCGCCTAAATACCCAAGAAATACTAGGCCAAGGAGCCAGATGAAGCACACGGAGGTCATGAAAAGATAGACTCTGTGTTTGGTGTTGTCAGACACCGAGCGCAATCCGTAATGCAGATAAGCCGAAGCAAACAATGCTAACATAAAAAAGAATCCACAAAACAATTCGACAAAGTCATCAAAAAAAGTTCCCTTCACAAAGATAACATTTACAGCAAACCCGGCTGAAGCCACGAATAACAACACGTACACCCATAGGAAAAAGTTATTTAGCGCTTTTGTCATAACTAATGAATCATTACAAATAAAATGCTTCTGACGACCTGCTACTTCACCAACCTCCCCGCTTTCACCACATGATCAACAAGGGTATAGGTGTACCCCATCTCGTTGTCATACCACGCCATAACCTTCACGAGATTGCCGCCCACAACGCGAGTGAAAGCGAGATCAGCGATGGAGGCATGCGGGTTGCCGATGACATCGCTGGACACGAGCGGCTCTTCGGTGACAGTAAAAATACCCTTCCAGCGCGGGTCGACAGCGGCTTTTTTCAAAAACCCGTTCACCTCTTCTGCGGTGGTCGATCGGCTGGAGACAAATGTCACATCCACGATAGAGCCGGTCACTACCGGCACACGCATCGAGACACCATCAAACAACCCCTTCAAATGGGTCATGATCTTGGTCACCGCGATAGCAGCGCCGGTCGAAGACGGCACGATATTCTGCGCGGCGGCGCGCCCCTCCCGAAAATCTTTCTTGCTCGGCCCGTCCACCAAAGCCTGGCTGGCGGTGTAGCCATGCACCGTATTGAGCAGAGCTTTTTCAATACCGAGCGCCTCGTCCAAAATCGCCAACAGAGGGGAGCCGGCATTCGTAGTACACGATGCGTTCGAAGAGATCTGGCAGGCTGCGAGCTTCTCTTCGTTCATCGCCATCAATACCGTCTCGCCAACAACTTTCGCGGCACCGGCACTAGCGTTTGCAACACTCGCGGCTGCCGGAGCCTCATCCTTCGCCGGCGCCGAAATCACCACACGTTTCGCTCCCGCATCTAGATGCACCTTCGCCTTCTCGAAGCTGGTAAAAAGTCCCGTGCACTCCACCACCACATCCACACCGAGCTTGCCCCAAGGCAATTTCGCAGGATCTTTTTCGCTCACAAAAGCGATCTCGCGACCATTCACAAATAGTGCTGGCTGGCCCGCCAGCGGCGAATGCAAACCAGTCGCGCTCACCACACCGACCTGAACATCCAATCCGCTGCCGCGATACGCCGTGTCGTACTTGAGCAAGTAGGCAAAGTTCTTGATATCACCAAGGTCGTTGATCGCCACAATCTCGATGTCAGCAAGGCGTTCCGGTGAAAAAGCCACCTTCAAAAAGGCTCTGCCGATACGGCCGAAACCGTTGATTGCGACTCGTATTTTTGTTGGTGTATTCATGTCGATGCGTGTGTATTATATGTCTATAGTATACCCTACTGGCTCCACTCTATTGAGAGCCTTGGTGGAGTACGGCTGTTCATTGCGGATCAGTGGTGGGAGCTGAAGCTTCCACGACAACAGGCTCATCTACGGGAGCGGGAGCTTGTTCAGGGGCTGGTGCCGGAGCTGGCTCCAACACTGGCTCTGATGTCGGCGCAGGAGCAGGTTCTGGTACTGCTGCGGGCGTTGGCTCAGGGACCGGTTCAGCCACCGGCTCAACCGCCGGTTCAGCTGCTGCTGGAGTAGAAGTCGGAGCAGGAGCCGGTTCCGCAGCAGGATCGATCACTTCGACCGTACGGATAGCTTCAGTGCGATTCCCCGCTCGATCGACTGCTGAGTAGGTGACGGTATAGGTCCCCGGCAAAGTAGTGTCGATCTGATCGCCAGCCACAGTAATACCAAGATTATTATCCAAGTTGTCCGTGACCATCGCACCCAAGTCGAGATATGAAGCATTCTTCTGGACCTGGGCTGGGTTGTTGCCGTTAATAGAGATCACTGGTGCGACCGTATCAGCCGATGCGTTTCCGGTAGGAGCGCCGCAAGTGCCCTTTTGCTTGTCCCATTCACCATTAGTGATCGTGACACAATAGGTGTCGCCAGTGGCGGTATCCTTGAACTCAATACCATTCTTCACCGAAGCGGTATTAGTCTCGACACGGTCAAATGAGCCGAGGGTCGCGGTGATCTTGGTCACCACCCATTCGCTCGCCGAACGAAGTGCGACCAACACCTGGTCGACCACGGCAGAAACCGAGCCGGTAGAAACGCTAGTCGTCGACGAAGCAGTAGTCGAGGCCAATTTCAGAAGCAGGTCGATCTGCACCTGCTGTTCTTGGATGGCCTTGGCGAGTAGGGCGGTCATGTCTTCATAACGAACACCTCGAGGAGACTTGCCGTTTGCCTCCGTGAAGACGAGTCGGGATTCGACCTTCGCCACTTCTTCCGCGATAAAGCCGATGCGTGGCTGGTTGTTGCTGTTGAGATCGAACGAAACCGGTCGCAACTTGTTCACCAGAGCGAGGCCGCTCTCGAGAGTCTCAATGTTGTGCTTGAATCGCTTTGAGGAGACGGAACAGGTCTGTGCGCCAGTGTTCACCGTGATCTCAAAGGTAGTTGGGTCGATACAGACAGCAACCGGAGTGCCGGTGCTCAAGCTCAAATTTTGCAACGCCACCGAGCCGTTGACGGAAAGCTTTGCCCACGGGGTAGTCGTGCCGATCGCCACTGCGCCTTCCACCAGCAGATTACCCTTGCCGATCATGGCGAGATCATCAAACAAAGCCGACGGCAGAACAGTGTTGCCGAGAGCCCAGCTGCCGGCGCCAGCAGTCTCATCGAAAGGACTTGCGGCATCGTCGGTATAATAGTTGTAGGTGTAGCCGTTCACCGTGTCGCTCTTGAGAATACGATAGCCGTCGGCACCGCTGGCTGGAGCGCTCCACGTCCATCGGAGGTCGTAGGTATGCAGGTCACTATTAACAGTGACAGAAGCAGTCGCATACGTCTGCGAGTATACTCGGCGGCTGTTTATCACCTTGTACGCATAGATACGGACCGCATGATTCTCACCATTCGCGGTGTAATTGCCGGTGCCTACGTTTATCTCAGAAACACCACCACCGGTTGGGGCGCCGACAATGTACGAGCTCGAGCTTGCCACGCTGAATTTCCAACCTGGAGAGGTCGTGGCGATACCAACATTCCCCCCACTTGTCGCAAAGTACGCACTACCCGTCGAACCAATCTGGGTGGTGGAAGCGTTGGCGCTGAAGGTTTGAAGAGCGGTCCACGTATTTGCAGCGGAAAGCGATACGCCCCCAGACCCGCCGACACAAGATCCATTGATCGCGAAGCAGCCACCAGTGAGATTGAGTCCATTCGCAAATGTTGAGGAGGCAGTGGTGGAAGAAATGTTCAAAATATTTGCCGATAGACCTCCAACCAAAGAAGATGTCGCCGCCGAGGTACCAGTAAAGTAGCTGCCAATGAAATTGTTGCCCAAAATATCTCCAGCGACCGAAAGCTTCTGGCCGGGAGAAGTGGTGCCGATACCAATATTCCCCGTCCCAACAGTCGAGCCCGTTCCGTTCCCTGTACCGTAAATCAAGTTACCGATATTGAGCCCGCCGACAGAATCAGTAGAGGTAGCGTCAATGTCATAGCCGATAATAATATTGTTGGAACCGGTAACCAACTCATTACCTGCCTGATACCCAAGCAACAGGTTGTTCGAACCGGTGCTCAATGCCACCCCCGTCTTGTACCCCACCATAGTGTTAGAAGTGTACGCCGCCCCACTCGCTCCATAGCCAGATTGATAGCCGATGGCGACCGATGTGGTAGCTGAACGCACCTGATACATAGCACTGCTACCGAGGGCAACATTTTGATTGCCAGTACTATTGAGATACATGGCAAAAGAACCTACAGCGGTGTTATCGTTACCGATAGTATTTGCATTTAATGCATAGGAACCCAAAGCGTTATTACCACCACCACTGATATTGCTATATAACGCAAGACTACCGATAGCATTGTTGGATGACCCTGATTGAGCTTGACCCATCGCCGCATATCCGATAGCAATGTTATCCTGACTAGTGGTGGCAATATTCAAGGCGCTTGCACCAATCGCCACGTTTTGGGAACCAGTGGTATTAGCCTGCAAGGCTCCGTACCCAAAAGCGTTGTTGTTTGCGGCAGTGCTATTGTTGAGGAGTGCATACGTTCCAAAAGCGACGTTACCAGCTCCTGTTGTATTCAATTGCAGAGCACGATGACCGAATGCGTTGTTGTTGCCACCGCTAGTCACGGCCGACAAGGAACTCTCGCCGAAGGCGTTATTATATGAACCTGTCATTGTGGTTTTGTATGTACTAATCGCTCCGGAGCCAACACCGTACGAACTGAAGGTCGTCGAAGCGACCAATGCATCAACACCGTTTATTCTGTATGCCCCGCTTGGAATGATGTCCACCGTGTTCGCCGTCGTGTTCACCTTCCCCACCCCGATTCCGCCGGTAAAGTAGCCGTTGCCTGCGACAGAGAGTGTGGTGGCGGGAGAAGTGGTGCCGATGCCGACGGAGCCAGTAGTATTAGAGATACGCATTCTTTCAGTCGCGTTCGTTCCAAAGACCATTGGATAATTTCCGATACCGTATATCTCAAAGGCTCCCGCAGTAGCTGTTTCTCCTGCAAACAACTGCACAGGATAAGTAATGCCTGATATTCCTGTACCCGAAGAACCTTGTCGTACCCCGAATGTCGTATTCGAAAGATTTGTCGTGAGCGATAGCATGGTTCCCGTAGTAGCATCGTTGGCGGGGGAACTCGCCGAACCAAGGACTTTCAGAGACCCTGCTGTGGTGTTTACCATTCCGACACCAAGACCTGTAGTGATGTATGCGGAGCCAGCGACCGACAAAGTGGCGGCGGGAGAAGTGGTGCCGATGCCGATCTTCCCGCTCGACAACGTGGCTCCTGTCCCATCCAATCCTGTACCGTAGATCAAGTTGCCAATCGTAAGCTGGTTGGAAGCGGTAGCTGTTGGTACGGCCACGTCGTTGCCGATGGCAATGTTGTTGGAACCGGTGGTAACTTGGTTTTGCGAAGCAGAAATAGTAGATGGGCCGATCAGCACATTCCGAGCACCAGTAGTGACACCGTAGCCAGATTGGTAGCCGAAGAGGGTGTTGTAGTCGGAATTCGCTTGGATAACTTGTCCCGCTTGATACCCGACAATAGTATAACCTTGCGCGCCACTAAAGTTTGATCCGTTTCCTCCTGCCGCCGAGTAGCCAATAGCCACTGTGCTGGTTGCGGAAAGATTTGAATGAGAAGCATAGGCACCGAGGGCGACATTCGAGAGTCCGGTGGTATTTACCGCAAGTGCGGCCTCACCAAAAGCGGCGTTGTAGGAGCCGGTAGTGTTGGCGCCGAGTGCCGAACGCCCAAACGCGCTGTTATTGAGACCTGTAGTATTGGCATCAAGGGCAAGCGCGCCGAAGGCGTTGTTGGCGCTTCCCGTGGTATTCAAAGCAAGGGCTTGGGAGCCGAATGCACTGTTTTCGGATGCGGTTGTATTGGAACCAAGAACACTGTACCCATACGCGGCATTATTTCCACCCGTCGTATTTGCATACAAAGTGTTGTAGCCCGTAGCCGTATTTTGGGCGCCGGTCGTATTTAAACTAAGAGAATACGCTCCGATTGCTGTGTTGCCATTGCCTGTTGAACCATTTGTTGAGGCACCCTTGAGCGCTTCGAAACCGATAGCGGTGTGGTCATTGCTCGATGTCGCATACCGGAGCGCGCCTTCGCCGAGTGCGGTGTTTCGAAGTGCTGTCGACAAGAGATTTCTACCAGCGAGATATCCGACCCCAATCGAGTTGTTCGTTGTAGACGCCTGCAAAATAAGATTGCCGTCGATGCGGTAGCCGCCAGTGACACCGCTCGTAGTGATTGGTCCAGTGAATGTGGAAGCGGTGGTGGAAGTCGCCGTAAAATAACTCCCGATAATCGCATTACCCAAAATGTCTCCGGCAACCGAAAGCTTCTGGCCGGGAGAAGTGGTGCCGATGCCGACGTTGCCACCAGTTGCAAAGACAGTCCACTTACTCGTATCGCTAGTGCCTGCAGGCGCTATGACAAAAGCTCCTTGGCTTCCTCCACTAGGATAAAGGATGGCTCCACCCGCATTGGAAAATACACTAAAAGGATTATCCGACTGTTGTAGAATATAATTTCCTGCCGCGTTACCTACTTGAACGTATCCACTAGCCTGAAAAGCTCTTATATTGCCCACAACATCTAGTTTCTCTCCAGGTGATGCCGTCCCAATACCCACATTTCCACTCGCATCAATCAGGAAAGGTGTGCTGTCGGGGGAAGTCGTGTCTTCCACTACAAAGCTGGGGTTAGTGCCAGAGTTGGTGACAGAGAGTCTACCCCACGGAGTGGACGTACCGATACCAGCACTAGTTGGTCCGAAAGTTGCAACCAAATCAGCAGAACTCAGATTTTCAGCAAGTACTCCGCTTGATGCAAAAATATCCATCATGCCTCCATTACCGCTCACGAATCTTTGACCGAGACCCACTTGATACGCAACGTCGGAGTCGTAACGCTTTATCTGGATAGCAGCATCACCATCACCAGTGGCCTTAACCGTTAGTCGTGAATCAACATCTGTCGTGCCAATACCCACATTGTTTGTCGAATAGTCATAAACCAAACCAGAAGTTTCGATCGCGAGGCCGCCAGCAAGTGTCGAGGTTGCAGAAGCCGAGCTTGCCACGAGTGCAGAGCCGGTAACAATACCAGATGAAGTGAGTGCACCTGCGAGAGTTGAAGCGGTAGTTGAAGTCGCCGTGAAGTACGAGCCGATAATATTGTTGCCCAAGATGTCGCCGGCAACAGAAAGTTTCTGCCCGGGAGAAGTGGTTCCAATACCCCAATTTCCACCAGCCGTGATAACCGATTTGAGAACCGGTGTTGCGTCGTTACTGTAAATATCGAGAATGTTGGCGGTTTGCGAAGCGGTCGGCTTCAAAGCAAAAGTGATCACGTCGGTGGCGCTGCCTGCCACAGACAACTTAGCGTACGGTGAAGTTGTACCGATTCCAACACTCACAACATTTCCTAAGACCAGACAGCTTGAACAACCAACAGTAGCATTGGCCCCAAGAGCAGTAGCATTGGTCAGCCCAGAAGAACCCACATTGGAAGATACACCGATGAGAGTGTTAGCAGAACCCGTAGTGTTCGTGATGCCGGCAGAATATCCGATACCGACGTTGTTGGCGCCAGTCGTGTTCGCACCAAGAGCCGCGGCTGAAGTACCATCACCACCGACAGCTACGTTTCGTGAACCAGAGGTGTTCTGGGTAAGTGTCCCTGATCCGACACCGACGTTTCCAGAACCAGTAGTAACAGCGCCCGCCATTACATAGTAACCAACACCGACATTGTTTGATGACGAAGCTTGATACAAAGCCTGGTTACCGATCGCAACGTTCCCATCTCCATAACCGTTGAAATAGAGAGCGCTGACGCCGAGGGACGTGTTGTAGTTACCGGCAGTGTTTACTACCTGGGATGCGGCACCGATAGCAACATTTTGTGTACCAATTCCGACATTGACAAGTGCACTCGGGCCAATACCGATGTTGTTTATACCGGTTGCTGTCGTGTTTAGCGTAGAAGGTCCAGCGCCGGCAAAATAGTAGTTAGCAAGGGTGGTTGAAGCGACGATCATGTTTGAGCCGTTGAACTTATATGCTCCTGTATTGGCGACATCAATCGTATTCGCCGTCGTGTTCACCTTTCCTACACCAACTCCGCCAGTGAAATACCCACTCCCCGCGACAGA
Organism: Patescibacteria group bacterium; assembly: GCA_038065315.1. Taxonomy (NCBI): domain Bacteria; species Patescibacteria group bacterium. The sequence goes on along the minus strand of JBBTRF010000002.1, from coordinate 78,748 downwards.
CAAAGTGGTGGCGGGGGAAGTTGAACCGATGCCCACATTCCCTCCGGTCAAGAAAGTGACCCCGTCGCTGTTGTTTTCTCGGAAAAAAATACTTTTACCTGTTGGACGATTTACAAAAAGATTTGTGTCACCCGGACTACTTGCAAAGTTATATCCGGATGTATCGAGCGTATTCCCGGCCAAAGAAATTGCTCCATACGCATTGCTTGCAGTATATTCTCCGATGGTCACATGCCCGGTACCGGAACCTTTGACGTCGAGTTTCGCACTAGGACTCGCCGTCCCGATGCCCACATTGTTTGTCGAGTAGTCATACACCAATCCCGAAGTTTCAATGGCAAGGCCGCCAGCGAAAGTGGAGGTTGCCGATGCAGAGCTTGCCACAAGCGCCGAGCCAGTGACGACACCAGATGAGGTGAGTGCGCCTGCGAGAGTGGAAGCTGTGGTGGAAGTCGCCGTAAAGTATGAGCCGATAATATTGTTCCCCAAAATGTCTCCGGCGACTGAAAGCTTCTGGCCTGGTGTGGTTGTGCCGATGCCGACGTTGCCATTATCAAGCACCGTAACCTTCTCAGCATTACCAGAGTCTGCTAGAGCAAACAATCGACCCGTACCAGTCCCCGTACCTTTTACCGCAAAGCGAGCCGATGGAGAGGAGGTGCCGATACCGACAAAGTTGTTTGTCGTGTTGGTGAAGTTAGTTGATGTAGCAAAGATGACACCGCCGAGGTTCATGTAGTAGGACGTGTACGCTTCAGGAACATCAATGTTGTAGCCCAAGAGGATGTTGTTTGAACCGTACGAGTTGATGCCTTGTGCAGTGACTCCGCCAATGTAGGTGTTGTTTGTTCCACTGTTATTTCCAAAGCCTGCAAAGTGTCCTAGAAACGTGTTTCCTCCACCAGTAGTCTGCTCACCAGAACGGTATCCAATTGAGATGTTTCCATCCACCGCCGTAGCTACTCTCAACGCCTGATAACCCATAGCGATGTTGTATCTTCCAGTGGTGTTTGAGGCAAGTGGACCTGCAGTTGAACCTGCAGAGCCAATAGCAATGTTATCTGTTCCGTAGGTATTAGCTTGTAGGGCGTATGAACCAATTGCTGTATTTCGGTCTCCCCAAGATGCACCCGAACCCATCGCATACGCTCCAATCGCCGTGTTGTTTGATGACGAAGTTGCTTGGTACAAAGACTGAACACCGATAGCAGTATTGTTGGTACCTGTATTCAATGCATACCCTGCCGTAAGCCCGAGAGCCGTATTGTAACTTCCCGATGTAACACTCACGAGGCTTTGGGAACCGATAGCTGTGTTGAAGCTACCTGACGTAAGACTGTACAACGAACTGACACCCACACCAATGTTTTGTAGACCAGAGAGTGTAGTAGCGTTTCCAAATGAACCTGAGCCAATACCAATATTGTTTGTGCCCGTTTGTGTGGTATTGATTGTACCTGGAGAACCAGCAGCGCCGAAATAATAGTTTGCAAGTGTGGTTGAAGCTATCGCAATGTTTGTGCCGTTGATACGATACGCACCTGGAATGGTGTTAGTACCGAGGGCGAGGTCGGCGGTGTTCGCTACGGTGTTTAGTTTCCCTACCCCGAGACCAGTGGTGATGTATGCCGAGCCGGCAACCGACAAAGTCGTAGCGGGAGAAGTGGTGCCGATGCCGACGTTTCCGTTACTTAAAATTTTCATACGCTCCGTCATGGTAGAACCATTCATTACTCCAAAGGAAAGAAAGTATCCCGACAGCGCTGAACTATACCCTGTCCCTATAGCCGCAGCTCTAGTACCGGAGTCAGAGATATCTAATGCACTGTAAATTCTATCCAAAGTACTTACAAACACGCTACTGTCTATATTTTTCCTCTCCCAATCTGTTGCGGAAGCACCAGTGTTTGTAAAAACATGTAATTTTGAGGTTGGACTCGCTGTCCCAATTCCCACATTGTTCGTCGAGTAGTCATAGACAAGTCCCGAAGTCTCGATCGCAAGCCCACCGGCAAAAGTCGAGGTTGCCGAAGCAGAGCTTGCGACGAGTGCAGAGCCAGTGACAATACCAGACGAGGTGAAGGCGCCTGCGAGAGTCGAGGCTGTTGTTGAGGTGCCGGTGAAATAACTCCCGATAATATTGTTCCCCAAAATGTCACCCGCCACGCTCAATTTCTGGCCGGGAGAAGTGGTGCCGATGCCGACACTACCCTCGATGAGCGCCCCATTGGTAGGTGGAGTCTGGCCACCACCACTATATGAATTGCCTACTCGTAGACTCCCGTCGACAGAAACCAGCGAACGGTTTGTGTTATTGTAACGGCCGAGATGGATCTCCTGAGTTGACCCTTCATAAATAATGATAGCGTTATTTGTCGGACCACTGATATAAAGAGATTGTGCTGTCCCTCCATAAGAAAGGATGGATGCGCCACCACCATTATCATTAAATCTTAAAAATGAACCGGTACCCGCGGTATAATCCATTGCTTCAAAAGTACCCGCGACCGAGAGCTTTCTCGATGGAGAGGTGGTGCCGATGCCGACAGAGCCAGTCTGGAAAGCGTACTTACTTGCATCAAATTGAATTGGTACCGACTGACTTAGTGCACGATTGTATGCCTGTACCATACCCCAAGTAGTCGAGCCATCATTATATGTCCCAATTTCTAATGCCTTGTCGCTACTTCCATCAATAAATCGGGCAGTTGTATCTGAGCCATTGCCAGCTTTGACAAGCAACTTGAAGCTACTGAAATTAGTCGTCGTCCCAATTCCCACTGCCCCAGAACCACCCGTTGCAAAATATGCATTTCCCGTCGAGCCAATCTGGGTTGTGGAAGCGTTGCCAAGTGTGGTGAGGCCAGTGACGGTGAGGAGGCCTGCGATGTTTGAGGTGGCGGTCGTGGAAGTCGCCGTAAAATAACTCCCGATAATATTGTTCCCCAAAATGTCTCCGGCGACGCTCAACTTTTGGCCGGGAGAAGTGGTGCCGATGCCGACGTTGCCTGCGGCGGTAATTCTCACTTTTTCTGTATTCTGGGTTGTGAATCCTATTTCGTTAGTGGTAGGTAAATACATACCGTCATTTCCTGCTCCCATTCCATACGCTGCATCATTATCATTTCCAGCTCCTGAAGCAAAACTACCAGTAAGTGTGAACGAAGAGCCTGGGGAATTTATTTGATAACCACTTTCTCCAATTTGGAGAATGTTACTGGAATACCCAGCTATCAAAAGAGGAGAGGAGCCACCATTGTATTTACTGTAAAGACCCGCTCCATCTTGAAGACCGATTGAGTTAGCTGGTAAGGTTGCGGCCGCCCCTGGCATCATAAGGCGAGAATCAAGAGTAACATCTCCGGTAATATGGGTGGTTCCACTTATATCAAGCTTATACCCTGGACTCGCCGTCCCGATACCCACATTGTTCGTCGAGTAGTCATAGACAAGTCCCGAAGTCTCGATCGCAAGTCCACCGGCAAAAGTCGAGGTTGCCGAAGCAGAGCTTGCGACGAGTGCAGAGCCAGTGACAATACCAGACGAGGTGAAGGCGCCTGCGAGAGTCGAGGCTGTTGTTGAGGTGCCGGTGAAATAACTCCCGATAATATTGTTCCCCAAAATGTCACCCGCCACGCTCAATTTCTGGCCGGGAGAAGTGGTGCCGATGCCGACGTTGCCACTCGAGAGCGCTGTGAAGACGCTCGCGGAGCTTTGTCCGACGAGATTCAAAATATTGCCGGCGCCCGACTGCGTGAGGGTGATGAACGCACTCGCGGTGGAGGTGGAGTTGTTTGCGTCGGTGCGGAGGAATTGCGTGTCGTTCAAGCCGTTGAGTTGCTTGGCCTGGAAAGCGGCTGGCACGGCACCGAGAATTTTTCGCGGCGACATTTCACCGTCCCAGGTCGGAGTGCTCGCGGAACCGCCGATGTTGATGCTGAGGTAGAGCGGCTGATTGAAGTCGACACTGGTGAGTGCTGTGGTGCTGCCGAGCATGGTGCTGAACAGGCCGCTCGTGACGGTGATACGGCTGTCCGTACCAGTACCGGAACACGAAGTACCCTTACACCAGGTCTCGGTCCAGATCGCCGTGCCGCCAGTGAGCGCCGTGTACAACTTGAACTCGATATTGTACGAACCGTTTGACACAGACACGTTGGATGTGTCGGTGAGCTTGCCTTGGTAGTTGATCTGCTGGTTGAAGGCGGCTTCAGCGATGCGGGCCGCCAAAGGAGCGCTGAGATTCGAGCTGAGGAGGATATTTTCGAAGGTCGGCGAGAAGACAAAATTGAGTAGGAAAAAGAGCGTGAAAGCTTTTTTTGCAACAGCAGAAATTGTGTGAAAAACACGCTTCATTGCGAATCGTCGTTTCCGCCCGATTAGCCTTTATTTTAGCAGTATTTTGCCGATTCAGACTGTGGATTATTATGGCTGTTTTCTAAAAAAACCTCACTATTTTGCGGAGCGCAAGGGTCAGGAGAATCAGGGTGATAAAAATGGCTAATACTAAGGGTTTTTCCACACTTTTAAATTGACTTTTTGCATTTTTCAGGACATTTCGTAAATTCGTTTCCGGCTTTTTCACGTTCAAGGCGTCTTGTGCGGTGATATTTCGTAATATATCAGAGTGATAGTCAAGAATTTTTACCTCGACATCGTGACTGCCGCTTTCACTCGGCGCCAAAAAAGTCGCTTCATAAGCCGTACTTGCCGCATTGACACTGAGGAGAAAACTCATGGTGCTGTTAGCCGGACCGGCAGCATTCGGAATAGCTTCCGGGGCCGATCTCGACGGCGTGATATGCACCAAAATGGTCTTCAGGACTTCGGGGAATTTCTCATACGGTGCGGAAATGGTAATCCTCTCCCCCGCCACCACAACAAGACCGGTCTCGGAGAGCCTGTGGACGAGCTCGCCGCCGTTGGCGTCATACAGCGTCACCGAAAAATCAGCGGCGGCGAGCGCCGCTAGATCAGCCACTGATTGTGCAGAGCGACTCGGCCTGTCCGGCGCTGTCGCACCGCCAAACAAACCGCGTGTCGTCGCGACGGCGCCGGACGAATACGTCCCATCTTTTCGTTTCGCGAAAATCGTATAAAAATATTCACTGACATCTCCAACCGCAAATGCATCGGTGACATTTTCCGCCCCACCTTCATACACTACTCGACCGTCGAGCGGATCTTTCGGAAAACCGAATGGCGATCGCACTACACGCACTTCGGAAAAATCTTCTGCATCAGGATTTTCCCATTGGATGAGAATTTGTCTTTCAGTCGGCGTCGACACCGGCTTAAGAACCACGGCCGAAACATTTTCCGGCAAGATACGTTCCGGCTCGACAGGCACCGCATAGGTGCCCTGATACCCGGACACTCGCCCATTTTCATCCCGCACCGTCAGGCGGTATAAGTACGTTTTTCCTGGCACAAAACCCGGCACGGCTTCTTGGTACAGATACCCAAAATTATCCTTATTCTGAGCCATATTTATGGGCAAACTCACCCTCCCCATTTCATAAAAAGCGGTCTCGCCCCACTCAAATACCGCTGACGTCGGCGCGGATGTTTTCCATTGGAATACTGTGCGCGTATTTGGCGATTGTCCGGCAGAGACCAGCACATTCCCATCGAGCAGCGACGGTAATTCGCTTTGGTTTACCGCCGGCGAGAGCGGTCCGTTCGGCATGCCGTTGGCGAAAAAAGAACTCGCCGAAGATGAGGACGAGGACGACGTAGCGGTATCTGAAGTGGTGGTGCTTGTCGACGTACCGTTGTCGACCAGCAATTGAACCTGCACGGAATCAGCGGCAGTCGCCGCAAGTACCTTGCAAGAGATCACAAAAACAAGCACGCTCGCGAAAGCAACGTGGCGCAAGCCGAAGTCGGAAAACACGGACTGTGTCATTGTCATATTATAACGTCGTTGCCGTCACGATGATAGTCGCCTCATACACGCCGGAGTCTTGGAAGCGCGAAGCACCGATACCGACACGGTATTTGATCGTCGTATCAGTCCCGGATGGCGTATTGGCAGACGCACTGCTCGCCACTTGCACATTGCTCGTGCTGAAGGCATCCCAACAGGCATCGGCCGTCGTGCCGCTCCCTGTGTTGCAAGCCGAACCGTTGTCTAAAAATCTCTGTACCACATGTGTCCCTTCTGGGGTGTATGCAAACACCGAAGCGCTCGAGCCTACAGAGAAAGCAAAGTCCGGATCTGAGGTCGCGGGGGTATAATTCGGAATAAAACTACCATTCAGCTGCCCGACCATGGCCGGTGATGCCGCGGACCGCACGGAAAGCGAATATCCTGTCGAATTGTCTGTCGTCACCCGCCACGTCGTTGACCCATTACTCGTACCGCCACTGAAGCCGCTCACGGCCTCCATCGTGACATCGGACGGACTAGTGATCGAGATGCTGGAGTCGGCCATTTGTTGGTATCCACCATTCACGGCATAGGAGGCACTCGAGGAACGCCCACTCCCCACCTCGCCGATCGTGTCTTGACTAGCGTAGCTTGCACTTTGCGAATCCAGTCCGCCAATATTCAGTGAGTCGCGCTCGATCTGATAATTACCGCTACTCATTACGGCGGAAAAAACATTCGCCGGCAGTGCGGAAAAAATCGTGCCGATGCTAAGGATGAGAATAGTGATATTCCTCATAAAAGCCTTATTATTCCTTGCGTTTTCGGAATTCAAAATGAGTGACAACGTAGCGAATCGCCAGGACAATCAAAAGAAGTACAATGAATATTTCTAGCAGTAACATTTTCGGAATCACCCAAAATGAAACGGTTTGGGTATCGCTGATGTCATTGGAGTTTTTGTATCCGCGATAGAGCTCCACACTCGCCGTATATCTGCCGAGCAGAAAACCCGGCTGCCATTCCACCTCACGATAGCGGAGCGAACTCGGCAGAGAAAAATATGCATCGACCGGCACTTCACTGATGGTTTCTCCGAAGAGGTTGGTGACGCGCAGACGTCCATATGGCACAAGGTGCACCGTACCGGTATTTTCAAACAAGACTTCAAATGTTGAAGGGCCTTTTTCATAAAACAGCTGCTGGGGTCCGGCAATACGCACTTCCTTCAACTGCCCTTCTTCTTTCACTTCGCCCTTCACGCGCACAAAGAACAAGGCGCCGAGCCGAGAGATGACACGCGCACCGCCAACATCCTTTTGCAATTTGCTCGGCGCGTTGGAAATGATTACCGCCGCGTAGTGGCCGCCTGGAGAAGCGTTGAGCGGGATCTTGATCTGGATCGGAATAGCGATCTTCTGTCCGAAATCGAGCTCGAATTCCGTAACCGCCGGCAACAACGCATCTTTGAATGGATACGGACCTTTAGCTTCGCCAAGCAATGTCACAGGATTGATCGGATCGCGATTTCCTTCAATATCCTCGGTCTCGATCCTAAAATTGATCTTGCGTGGATTGCGATTGGTGACAAAAATCGTGCGTGTCACCGTCTCCCCCGGCTCGAGATACACGTCGATCTTCCCCGGCTCGAGCACGAAGTCCCCAACAGGCTCAACATTGACCGCACTGATCTGAAACGGCGAAACGGCGGCCTCTGCCAAAAACGGCACGGAAAAGAAGACCGCGGTCGCAATGAGCGGGAGAAAAATGAGAGCGGAAATTTTTCTCGTGGTCTTGGGCATGGTGTTTATTGTGTGGTAGCAGTCGCAGTGACGGTGGCGGTATACGTTCCGGAAGCGATGAAGAAGTTGCTGCCTTGTTCGACTGCATAGCAGGCGACAGTATCTACACCAGCGGCTGTCGTGGTGGAAGAACGCGAAGCCAATGTGCGGTCGGTAGTGCGCAAAGATGTGTATTTCAGAGCCGTAGATGGTGTACTCGTTGCACCACAACTACTATCCGAGCCATATGTTGCCGTAGTGACATCCGTACCGTAACCGCTATAGCCGAATTCAGCAGTGTTTGCACCCATACTACCCCACAAAGCTGGCGTGGTGACACCGGCGGTGTTATCCGCGATGACCTTGGTGTTGTCGGAATCTTGCTTCATGGCCGGGGTCGAAGACGTAGCGGATTTCAGAGCCAATGTATAGCCGGCAGCATTGTTGGTCTTCACATTCCACGTCGTAGTGGCGATGGCTTTTGTCGTCGAGATGCCGATAGTGGTGCTCATCGTGGCGTCGGCCGGCGAAGTGATCGAGATACCGGCACCCACATTCAACGTCACCACGACTTCATCCGTTGCCGTAGCGGCGACGAGGAATGATGGTTCGATCGCCGGAAATAGCGCAAGTGCGAGCAAGCTACCGATGAGCGCAAGTGCTAGCGTTCTGGAGAGAGCTGTGATTGTCTGTGTTGATGTTTTGATCATTAAATGTTTTCGTGGAATAAAACCTCCTACTTCTTCACTGGCACCGCGACATACAAATACTTTTCACCTTCAACCCCTCGGAACACCGGGATAATCGTCCCGGATTTTTTTGTAGCATCCGGCACCACCTTCACGGTATCAGAAAATGAATCTTGAATGAGAGCTTGTTGCTCTTCGTCGGATAAAGCGGCGTCTGCCTCTGTCACCACCAACACCTGCGAGACAGCTGCGGCGGATCGCTCCACTTCAACATTCTCTACCGCACCGGTGAGTATACCGAAGGCGTTGTAGATGTTGGCGAACGAAAGATGCTTCGCCGTGGCCAAGACGTCTTTGGAAACGTCGGCAACTTGCCCAACAGCGCCTGAAGCAACATCTGCAACCACCTCAGACATCGCGACTATCTGCTGACGTCCATCGACACCGAGTGAGAGCGAATAGCCCGCTGCCACGAGGAGTCCGACTGCTGCAAAATGGCTGAATTTGCTGGTCATGGATGATATAAAGGCTAAATGCTGATTAGTGTCATTATATCGCAAATCGCCTTTTATTTAGGCCAAAATGTGGGGATAAGTCGTACTCTAGGCGCCGAGTAATTCGAGAGTTATTTTCTTCAGGATCTCAGGATTCGCGCCGCCTTTTGTCGCCTTCATACCCTGCCCCACCAAAGACTGCAGAGCCGCGGCTTTGCCAGCTCGATAATCGGCGACGGCTTTGGCATTTTGAGCGATGACTTCCGCCATGATTTTTTTGAGCTCGCCTTCGTCATTTTTCTGGATAAGGCCGCGTGCATCGGCGATCACCTGCGGAGTACCGCCTTCGGCATACATGATGGCAATAATATCTTTTGCCGCGCGTGAAGAAAGCTTTCCATTGGCGATCATTTGCAGCAGCTCGGAGAAAGCGGTCGGCGCAATCTTTGCCAACATTTCGACCGAGATTTCACCCTCCACTGCGGCCGCCTTAAGCAAGCCGATGTAGTCGGAAAGAAGATAGTTCGCCGCAAGCTTCACGCTCTTTGGATCAACCGCACCCGACGTGGCCGTGCCATTGGCAGCCAAGCCGGCCAAGATCGCTTCAAAATACGCGCCGACCTCTGGACTGCCGACCAGCATCTCTGCCTCTTTTGGCGTGAGACCGTACACCTTTTGATACCGCTCGCGCTTTTGCCACGGCAATTCCGGCAACTCAGCCTTGAGGGTCGCGAGAGAAAATTCTGAGATCTCGCTGATGTACAGCTTCGGTAGGTCTGGGTCAGGGAAATAACGATAATCGTGAGAATCCTCCTTGGCGCGCTGGGAAAATGTCGACTGCGTTTTTTCGTCCCAACCACGGGTTTCTTGGACGATCTTTTCTGCAGTAGCCGAGACAGACGCCGCGCCACCCTCGCTCTTTGCGCGCTCGGCTGCATCAAGGATCTTCGTATGTCTCGCGATTTCGTACGCGATAGCACGCTCCACTGCTCGAAACGAGTTGAGATTTTTCACCTCCACTTTCGTGCCGAATTTGGTCGCACCCTCTGGAGCAATGGAGATATTCGCTTCCACACGCATCTCGCCTTTCTCCATGTTGGCTTCGCCAGCACCGAGGCTCTGGAGGAGGAGCTGCAATTCTTTCGCGAAACGAGAAGCGGTCTGCGCATCATGGATCACCGGTTCCGTGACCAATTCCATGAGCGGCAGGCCGGCACGATTGAAATCCACCAAACTGTCCGCACCAGTGTCGTGAGTCGACTTCGCCGTATCTTCCTCAAGATGAATACGGGTCAATGCCACACCATCAATCTCCCCACCCTGCACGAGCGGATATTTGTATTGGCTGATCTGATACCCCTTCGGAATGTCGGGATAAAAATAATTCTTGCGGTCAAATTCGGTAAAATCCGCGAGCTTGCCACCAGCCGCCGCACCCATTTTGAGCACGAGCTTCACGGCCTGCTTGTTGATCACTGGCAAAGTCCCTGGATGTCCCATGCACACCGGGCAGACATTCGTATTTGGTATTTTTTCGTCGGTATTGTTCGCGCAGGCACAAAACATCTTCGTCCGAGTCGCGAGCTCTGCATGTATCTCCAAGCCGATTGTGGGAATATACTTCGTCATACCACTATTCTCTCATATCTCTGATAATTTCGCCTTTCTTGATCACTCTTAGATTTTTACGTATCGCGTCCCCCTCCCTTGTCCGACCCGTTCAAGGAGCTTCAATTTCACCAAGCGGGACAATGCCTGCTTGATAGTTTCTCTTTCAATTCTGCCGTTAAGAAGCCTGACCATTTCAGCTACCCCTATTTCCTTGCCCTTTTCTGTATCTTCGGTGAATAGTTGATAGACCTCTTTTTGTTTTTCAGAGAGAAGTTTTTCTGGCTGATCATCGCTCACGATCTTGCGAGCTCGCTCGGTCTGTTCGGTGAGAGCGGTGAGGAAATAGTCGACCCACGGCGCAACATCTTCACGGTCAGTTCCATGGTTCTTTTGTGTTGCGCGTAACGCGAGATAATAATCAACCTTAGTCTGCTCGATGATCTCGTCGAGCGATACATACGGCACATAACTGTATCCCGCCTGAAGGAGCAGAAGATTGGTGAGAGCGCGGCTGACTCGCCCGTTACCATCCGAGAATGGGTGAATAGCCAAAAATTCAAAGATGAAATTTGCGATCACTAAGATTGGGTGGATTTGGCGACTTTGAAGTTGCCCATTTGCCCACTCGGTTGCCGCGAGCATTTCTGCTTTTACGAGATACGAATGAGTAGGATTAAATAGCACAACATTTTCCTTTTTGTCGTTCTCCATTACGACTGTATTGTCGCCATCTTTGTATTTGCCCTTATGCATTTTGTCTTTCTCTGAGAACTGGAGAAGGATGGTGTGGAATTGCTGTATCCAACCCTCAGTGAGCTTGATGGTTTTCCAATTATCAAAAACACGAGCGATGAGATCGGCATAACCGGCCACTTCTTCCTGATCGCGACCTTTTGGAGGTTGATTTTTAAGACCGCGCAAAAAGCGAGCGATTTCTTCGTCCGTCATTTTAGCTCCCTCGATACGAGTCGAGGCACCTGTTGAGGTGATAATCACGAACGCCTTAAGACGCCCGAGGATCTGCGGGCTAAGACGAAGACTGCCCTGCCAAAGACCCTGGAATTGGTCTATTTTAGAAATTCTAGCCAGGATGTCTTGCGACAGTGGTATTCTTTTGTTGAGGCGATTTTCTTCCATACGTGATTGGTTATATACCAACTATACCCAATAATACACGAATATACCCAGTATAGCAAGCCAGCTGTGTATAACCATATTTAGAGCCCTATTTTAGCCCTATAACTTGAACTCGCCTTCACTTTCGAGCGCGGCTTTTTCTGCCGCAGTAGCAAACGCCTTTTCTTCAGCACGCAAAATCGCCACGAGCTTGTCGGCAAACGTCTTCACCGAAGCATCATCGGCAATGGTCACTGTGAGCACATCCTTCTTGAGCTTTTTCATCTTTTTCACCGCAGCGTCCACCTGCTCAGGAGTGAGCACGTCGGTCTTGGTCAAAATAATAATTTCTTTTTTCTCAGCCAACTCAGGACTGTATGCCTCGAGCTCGCCGCGAATGGTTTTGTACGCCTTCATAATATCTTCATTCTCAAGTGAGATGCAATGGAACACGAGCTTGGTGCGGGCGATGTGTCGCAAAAATTTGTGTCCGAGACCCTTGCCTTCAGAGGCACCCTCGATGAGTCCTGGAATGTCCGCCAAAATAAAGCCGTAGAAATCGCCGAGGTTTGGTTCTAGTGTGGTGAACTGATAGCTCGCCACTTTCGCGCGAGCATTCGTGAGCGCGTTCAACAGGCTGGATTTGCCGGCATTCGGAAACCCGGCAAATCCAGCGTCCACAATGAGCTGCAATTCGATATGAAAATCCGCCTCCTGCCCCTTTTTGCCGTCGGTCTGCTGGAGCGGCGTGACGTTGGTCGATGATTTGAAATATTCGTTGCCCAAGCCGCCGCGGCCACCATCGAGTACACAGATCTCCTCGCCATCTTTCAGAAATTGATACACGTCGCCGGTCGTCATATTGGTGACAATCGAACCGAGAGGAATATCAAGGTGGAGGTCCTTGCCACCACGACCATCCATACTCTTTTTCATGCCAGAAAGGCCGTTTTCAGCAGAAAATTTCTTCTCGGTGGCATAGCGAACCAGCACGCCGATATCGCGAATCGCATGCAAAAACACCGAGCCGCCATGACCACCGTTGCCGCCTGCCGCACCGGCCTTTGGCTTACCCTTTTCCGCACGCCAACGCACTACGCCGTGACCGCCGTCGCCGGCCTTCAAATGGATGACAATATCGTCTATAAAGGCCATAGTTTCAACACTATACGTCAAAAACGCTTAAATGGCCAGTTTTGCCAGCTTTTTGGCCCCTTCCAGCGACCCCGCCACTGCCAAGAAGAGATTTTTGTGGCAAAAGAGCGCGTCGGCGACGCCGGTCAACTGAGCGAATTCGGCATCACGCTTCCCTGCCCATGTCGTCGGGAGATCCCGGCGATTTTTGAACGAATTCGGATCATTTCGAACGGCTTTCACATGCCATTTGTCGGCGCCTTGCGGATAGATCACGTAGAGCGGTTCTGGATACACTCGAAGCACGTCGCCCCATACATATGATTGATCAAGTACGACGACGCGCTTGTCTTCGGCATCACGATACGCTTTTTCAACATTCGCACGACCTTCTTCGGCATCTTTCGCACGTGCAATCTCACGCGTCAGCACTGCCTCGGCAAACACGAGCGCCTTAGCAAAAGCCGTGTCGGCGGTCACCTTCGTATCCGCGAGCTCTTTCCAGCTCGGCAAAAAAGATGAAAGTGCGTGACCGAAGGTGTATGGGTGCACGTCGCCAATGACCGAAGAGCAAATCTCCACACCATTGTCGATCGCATCCACCACCTGCACCAATTCACCGTCAATGACTGCGGCAACTTTTTCCGAACCGCACAGCTCAACACCAAAAGCTTTCCACACCAAACCAAAAGAAGCGTACGGAATACCGTTTGCACGAGCACCAGCACCGGCCGCCTGATGGTGATCGAAACGATTGTGCGACGGATCATATTCCCCACCAACATCCACGACAAAATCCGCCTTCGCAATTTCCGATTGTTCGCGGGTACGTACCAATTTCACACGGCTCACGCCACGCTTTTTCAGCACAGCACGAAGTGTAGCGACCGCCAATAAATCGTCGGGATGAAAGCTGCCACTATGTGTGACAATGCGAGTTGTTTGAAACCATTTCATCTACTCAATATAACACACTGAGCATGGGGTCCGTCCAGCTAGCTTTCCTTTGGCGACACCACGTCCGAATAAATCTCCATGAGTACGAAAAGCAAGCTGAGAATGATCGGACCAACAAGGAAGCCGATCGCCCCGAAAAGACCGAGACCGCCAAACACCGAGAGCAAGATGAGAAACGGATGGATCGGAATACCGCGCTCGATAATGAGCGGTCGGAGGAAATTGTCCATCGTACCGACAATGAGCACCCCCCAGGCCAAAAGGCCGGCTGCGGGCAGCATCCCTTCGGATAGCGCAATGAACAAGGCAGCGGGAATAATAGTGATCGCCGTACCAACGCCCGGGACCAAAGAAACGAGTACGGTCACCATACCCCACAGCACCGGCGATGGCACGCCAAACATCCAGAAACCGAGGCTGGTGAGCAGGCCCTGCAGCACCGCTACTAGGAGTGACCCCTTCACCACCGAGTTGACCGAAACCGCCATTTTTTTCAAAATCGTCTCATCGTGCTTGTCGTTGAGCGGCGACAAACGGAGGATCATCTTTCTGAATTTATCGCCATCGCGGAAGAAGAAATACAGAGCGAGAATAAAGACAAAGAGGTTGCCGGCGACACTCACGGCGTTGTTGAAAATCGTCTGAAAATGAGCTCCGACCCATTGATAGAAATTGTTGAGGTAATTTTCCAAGTCGCCGATAGTAGTCTCTGGCACCAAATTGTCCGGCAAAATATTCCCGAGAAACATTTGTCCGCGACCAAGATAGTCTGCCCACACCACACTGCCACCACCGTCGGTGAAGTATCCGTAGACGGCCTTCACTTCTTGAAAAAGGAAATACACCAAGAAGCCGAGCGGTACCAAGATGAGCACCGACACGATGAGTACCGTGATAAATGAGGCCAGGCTATTTGTCTTGAAGGTGTACTTGTGAATTCGCTGATAGAGCGGGTTAAAGATGACCGACAGCACAAGTGCCAAGAAAAGCGCGCTCACGTACGGCAAGAAAATCAACACACACGTAACCGAAATGACAAAGAGAAAAACGTAAAAGAAATTAAGCTGCAGACGATTCGGCACTTGTATCGACATGTACAGATTATAACAGACTTTTTCCTGTCATGGTCGCAGGCTGTGGAAGATGTAGCAACGCGAGGATGGTCGGAGCAATATCGGAGAGGCCACCGTTGTGGATTTGTGGCAAAGTTGCGGCGACGCTCTGAGCCGCCCCGTCCTCCTTTGCCACGCTGCCCGACAAAATCGCCGGCACCGGGCTGAGCGTGTGCGAAGTGTGTTTGGTGCCGGTGATCGGGTCGATATTCACCTCCGCATTGCCGTGATCGGCGGTGATGAACGCAAGATTCGTAGTGCCCGCCTTGGCAGCACGAACGACGATCGCATCCATCACCCGACCAAGCTGCGTGTCGGTCTCTTCTATTGCCTCAATGATCGCGGGGACATTGGCTGTATGCCCCACCATGTCGGGATTGGCGAAGTTTATGAAAATAAAATCAGTACCTGCTGCGATTTCTTCGATCGCTTTGTCGGCGATCGCCTCCGCGCGCATCTTTGGTGCGAGGTCGTGTGTCGGCACATCCTTGCGGCTCGCGAGCATGATATGTCGCTCGCCAGCATACGGCTCCTCGCGGCCGCCATTCAAAAAGTAGGTGGCGTGTGGGAATTTTTCTGTTTCCGCAATGTGCGCCTGGGTCAGACCGGCCTTAGAGATCTCGCCGGCGAGCGTCGTCTCGATGGTCGCCGGCGGAAACGCCACGAGACACTTGAATTCAGTCGAATACTCGGTGAACGTCGCAAAGCACACATTATTCTTCGCCTGCTTCTCGAGCATTTTCTGCGACAGCATGCGGGCGCGGTCGGCGCGGAAGTTGAAGAAAAGCACGGCGTCGTTGTCCTGGATGGCACAGCCATTCGTGCCAGGTCCTGCAACCTCGGCCCCGTCGACACCAAGACCAATACACACAATCGGCTCTAGATGCTCGTCAAGCTTGCCCTGCTTGTACAGCGCCTCCACGTGTGCCGATACGGTTTTGTCGCTGCTCACCGTGCAGACATTGCCCTTGCATTCAAACATCGCCTGCTCGGCTTTGGCGAGACGGTCCCAATTGTTGTCGCGGTCCATCGCATAGAAGCGGCCAGAAACAGTGGCGATAAAGCCGACACCGACCTCGGCGAGGACTTTTTCAAGATCTTTCAAATATTTCGCCGCGCTCTGCGGCGCCGTATCGCGACCGTCAGTGAAGGCGTGAATAGCAATACGTGTGACGCCGTGTTTTTTTGCGGCTTTCAGAAAAGCGTAGAGGTGCTCCTGGTGGCTGTGTACGCCGCCGTCCGAAAGCAAGCCCTGCACATGGAGCGTCGAACGATGTTTTTTGACATGATCAAACAATGCGAGGAAGGCCGGATTGTTGTCGAATTCACCTGTGCGGATCGCCTTGCCGATGCGCACAAGCTCAGTGTCGATCACCTTGCCGGCGCCAATGGTGGTGTGGCCGATCTCGCTATTTCCCATCTGGCCATCCGGCAAGCCAACATGTGCGCCGCTCGCCTGAAGCAGTGCGTGCGGCGAGTTTTTCCAAAGACGCGTAAAATTCGGCGTCTTCGCGGCGGCAATTGCATTGTGCTCTGCATCCTCTCGATGACCCCAGCCGTCGAGGATGATGAGGGTGATCTGCGACCTCAAAGCAGTGTTCGATTTTTTGGCCATAGAGCGCTATTGTACCCTGTATTTGCAACATCTTTCTAGTATTGACAGCTTGTAGAAAATGTGTAGTATGTTGAGCGGACAATACAACGTTGCTCCCTGCCAATTCAGGCAGTGAACGCAGTGCACATCGACACATCTATGACGACAACACCCACCCGTCCGATGACCAAGGGAGCCTTAATGGGCCTCCTAGCAAATGTAGCCGCCCTCGACAGCAACGCACAGCTCCCCTTCCCCGCAAAAATCCCGAAGTTTGGTGATGACTGGATTCCGAGGGGGCAGATCAAGCTGCCATTCAGCCAGGGCCTGCTGACACTTAGCTTCAGCCTGAAGGAGATGCTCGCCGAGCTGGAGGCTCAACATGCAGCCATTCATGGCAAGGCTACCCACACCACAGTTGATTGCCAAAAGTTCCAACGCTCTTTCGATCACTGGGCCAATCAAGCCAACGTGCTTTATCAGCTCTTCTTTGAAATGGCGCGGTGGGAAGTGCCTGGATTGACGACATGCAAGAGCCTCGGCATGGACGAGTCCTGGCAGATCCTGTCACCAGCTGCTGCAGCAGAAGCCGACCCGTTCGTGACGAAACCTGAGCATCAGGTCCGGATGACCATGTTCGAACTCATCCAATTCATGCGGTCTGGTGCGGATGACAGTTCAGGTCCGGATGACGACAACCTCGGCTGCGAGGTGGAATCTGGGGACGACAAGATCGCCGTCATCACCGATGGCCGCATCAAAGGGCTCTGGCGGTTGGCCGACAAACTCAAGTGCCAATCGTTCCGCTGCCAAGCCGCAGCCCTCCGAGCCTTCGCTGAAGTGCTCGAAAATCTGGCCGATAACCCCACACAAGGCAAGGCCCTTTTGCGGGAGCTCGAAAGGGCGAAAAACGGCATGCAGGGCGAGAACAAAATTCTCGAACGCCAAGAGCGGATCGTCCGCAACTTGGCCTGGGCCATGATGCGCGACGCTCACATGGATCCGCTCGATGAGCGCAGTGACTCGATTGCCCTCCGAGACGGTTGGCACTTGGTGGCCTGCAGCAAGGATGATGAGTCTGGATCTGAAAACGTCCTTGTGCTTGAAGGTGTCTTGTCCGGTCCAGAAGGAGGGGATCTTGCGGGATTGCTCAAACGCTACCCTGGCCTCCGCGAGAAGTTGCGCCGCGCGACGGACAAAGACGAGAAGGAGAGTTGACGCCAGGAGCGACACATCATCGATCGTCACTCGACAACCAACGCAGACGCGCGGAGCCCCCAAGCTCCGCGCGTTTTTCTTTATTCGTATTTTTCTTTCACTTTCTTCTTTCGCTACATCTTCTCCCACAACATCTCAAATGCCGCCAGGCGGGTCTGCGCAAAGGCTTCGTTTTCCACGACAAAAAGCGTGTTGTCCCAGCGCGGCGAAATGAAAGCGACGAATTCTTTGGTGATCACCTCAGTAAATGGCAGTTGATACTTGGCCGGCAGGATCTTTGAGCGGCGATTTTCCTGCGGATCCTTTTCCACAATCTCGCGGGCGTATTCGGAATCGACGATAAGCTGCTTGCTCGAGATGCCAAGCTTCTTTTTGTTCTTGATGATCTCGTCGAGGATATAGCGCTCCTTCACGAAATCGAGAAAATTCACACCTTCGGTGAGGATGCGATATTCTTTTTGTTTCGATTGAAAGATCATGTCCCAGACATGCTTGAAACCGCTCGGGCCATAGAGAAAATACAGGCGTGGCTTGCGGAAGATGGCGTGCTTCTTTTCTTCGAGTACATGGATGGAACGCTCGACATCCCACACGCGCTCGCGCACATGCTTCAGCAGATTCGCCGGCTCTTCGGGAAGAAAATAGATCTTTTTATTGCGCTTGGTCTGGAAAATTGCGCCAATATCTTTGAGCTCTTCGAGGGTGTAGTAGATAGTGGTGCGCTTGAGTTTTGCTCGGCGGGCGAGGTCTTGGACCGTTGCCTCGCCGAGCTCAAGGCATGCCAGGTACACTTTTGCTGCCTTGTCCGAAAGGCCGAGGTTTTTGATGAGTTGCAATGGTTCTGTTGCCATAAGGCTATTCTAGCACCATCACAATTTTCTGTCGAATTATTCGACAAAATGTATTGTGCCACTTGCCCTTCGGCGATACGATGACCCCAGAACAACGGCGCGAGTTTCAGCAAATACATACTACCTAATAACCCTCGCGCCGTTGCTCATTGAAAGGAAACCATATGAACACCAATGCCTCAGTAAACAGTCTCGCCCCCACCGTCAGCGTATCGGCCCCGCCCTTCCCGGCGCTCACGCAATCGGAAACCGCGTTCTTCTTCATCGGCGGCTGCGGCGGCACTAGCCCTGCACCGGCTGTGAAAATCAATGGCGGCCCGATAGGCCCAATGAGCTCCGGCCCGATCGCGGACGAAGCTCCGGTCGGACCGCACTCGTTTCGGACCGAATTCGGCACCAACACGACGGCCCTCGGGATCGTCCTGCCAGGTGGCATGGGGATCTTCATCGATAACGGCACCGGCGTCCCCCGCGTCGCGGAGTTCTTCCGCGAGCGCCAGGTCACCGGCGTGAACGGTCTCCAGACACACTTCCACATGGATCATCGTGCGGGAGTCCAGAGCAACACCATGCTGTTCAAGAACGGCTACGTGCGCTCGATCCACACGCCGATCCTGCCAGGCCGCTCCTTCCGTGAAGTGCTTGCTGGCGACTTCTCGCCCGACACCTGGCCCGTCTCGCCCGCGACCTTCGGCATCACGCACTCGATCCAGGAATTCGCCCTTGGCAGCTCGCTGCAGGTCGGCGATGTCTCGGTGAAGACCTTGCCGCTGAATCATCCCGGCCAAGCCGCCGGCTTCCGCATCGCTCTCCCTCACGGAGACGTGGTCGTCACCACCGACGAGGAGTTGTCCGACGAAACTCATCGTGCTGAATACGCGAAGTTTGTCTCCGGTGCTGCCATTCTCTATGTCGATGTGCAGTATCGCGACGAAGAGCATGCTGGCCAAGCAGGCATCGCCGGTGGACCGGCCATGAGCCGCAAAGGTTGGGGTCACTCGACACCAGGCATGCTCCGCGCCGCACTCAGCCAATGCGAAGTCGTGCCGGGCACGATCCTCGTCGGCCATCACGATCCGAGCCGGCCTGATGCGGACCTCCGCAAGTTCGAAGCCGAAATGCAGGCGGAGTTTGCCGAGGCTTTCCCCGGCACCAAGCTCTGCTTCGCCCGCGAGGCCGATACGTTTCGGGTGTGAATACGGCTTCTCAAAAGGTCGGAAACGGCCAAACATACGCAAAGCGCGCAACTCCGGTTGCGCGCTTTTTTCTTTCTCTTTGGCGCAAAATAACCTTCATCTGAGCCATTTCCCAGACCTTGACTTTTTGCCATATTGCGTGCTATAATACTACCAGCGTTAGGGTGTTGATGCAGAGTAATCCATCACCCCGACAAGGCGCATACCCTCAGTATGTATCGGTTCATTTGCACTCCACACATGAAGACTCTCGACAAAGAATTCCGCTCTGTCACCCGGTTCGGTTGCATTTTTATCGCCGCGGTGTTGACTCTCATTGCCTGGGCGCATTTCGCACCGGATGACAAATCCTCACAAGAGATCCGCCTCATCGCCAAGTCTGTTCCGATCTACGGGCCAAAGGTCCAGACCGGTACGGTGACCCGAGTCGTGGAATATCACGGACTGTATCAGGTCGAAGTCTGGACCGACGGCGACCCCACCTACCGCCCCCTCGCCTTCAGCGGCAAGCCGCTACAGGTTGGCGACAGGGTGACTGTCTGGCTCACCAGCTTCGGTCGGTCCAAGGACGGAACCTACTTCTGCTTCGATTCACCCATGTGTCTCCAGACCGCTGAATTGATCCCTGATGAAGACATGAAAAAGTAAAGCCTGACTGACACTCTCGAACCGCGTGACGCCCAGTGCGCCACGCGGTTTTTTCTTTGTCTGAAAATCCTGCACGACCCCGATCCATCCCTTCGGAAGCACAGGATCCAGGTAAATAAAAAACCGCTCCTGCCTGGGGCAAGGAGTGGTTCGACACAAACCCTTCAACTGATGCGGACTTTGAGTCTTCCCTCTTGGAAGTAAAAATTCAATTGTTGCTGTGATACAACACAGACTCCGCAGAGACAAAATGTTCTTGCCTCTCTGTCCGCAATCGCTGGCTCGGCTTCCCGTAATGGAACCAGGTTCGCAAGGAGTAGTAATTGAGGGCACGCACTTTTTGGGTGAAAATTGACCGTGTCAGTCAGGGGAAATGTCAGCATTTCGTCAACCTGAACTCTCCGGACTCCGCCATCGTCCTCCACCAGAAACCTACTGCCCAGAAACAGATGGAGTAGACCAGATGTCGCGAGGATCTCTGCTGTTGTTGGGGCACTTTCGCCTATTGGGTTACCGTTGGCATCTAAAGGAATGGTGGTCGATAGTGAGTATAGTGTCGGCATAATTCAAGCTTTCTGGACCCACCGTAACATGGTTTTTAATGTATGTAAAGTATTTGACTTTATTTTACACCCGTGCTATTATACTCTCATGCATTACCCATGCGAACATATGAATATCGGACCAAACGCCACCCTCTATGGCGTCTTCGTCGCGTCCCGAAAGGACACCGACAGCCCGTTTTATTCAGTCGCAATGTGTGTAAATCCCTATTGTAATCAGTAATCGCTGACTCCAATACTATTTAGACAAATCCCGACTGAACGAAAGTCGGGATTTTCTGTTCCGCGTTCAGTACGGTTCGAAAAGCAAGAGCGATCTTGCGGCCGTGTAGTTCATTGCAAAAAACACATCCCATGAAAACACTCGTATTCCGTGCTGGACGAAAAGTTAATCTGCGTCCCCCGCTCAAAAAAGACCTCCCTCTTCTTTTGCGCTGGATCAACGACCCCGAAGTAAATCACTACCTTGCGGTCAATTTCCCGATGTTGGAAAAGGACGAAGAGAAATGGCTTGAGCGCGTATCCGAACAAAAGCAAACCGATGTCGTCTTCATCCTTACCACCAAAAACGGCAAGGCGATCGGCGTGATGGCAATCCATCAGATCAATTGGATCAACGGAACCGCGACCACTGGCGCGATGATCGGAGAAAAGGAGTACTTGGGCAAGGGTTACGGCAGCGAAGCGAAGATGCTGATGCTCGACTACGCCTTCAATCGCCTTGGACTCCGCAAGATCAGCTCAAACGTGCTCGCCTTCAACGGGCGGAGCAAGCGTTACAGCGAAAAGTGCGGATATCGGGAAGAAGCTCGTCGCAAGGCGCAGTTCTTCCGGGATGGCGTTTTCTACGACGAGATCTGGCTCGCGGTGTTTCGCGAAAGCTGGCTGCCGCTGTGGAAGAAGTATCAGAAGACCGGCGTCATTTGAGGCGAACCCGACGACAAGTATTTGTCGTCGGGTTTTATTTTTTCTTTATCAGAAATTAGGGATTTCTTGAACCTTTCTTGGCAGTTTCTCTATCGGTGTTTTGCTAAGCTGAATAGATGGACGACCTAGGATACAAAAAAGATTTCGACAGGTGGAATACGATAAAGAAAACGTTGGACGCAACTGAAATTTTTACACCGTTCAAGGAGGGCGAGGTGTGGTGGGCTAGTCTAGGGGTGAATATCGGGAGAGAAGAAGATGGAAAACATGAAAAATTTGAAAGACCGGTAATTGTGTTGAAGAAGTACAATAGAGACAAGCTCCTTATCGCTCCGACAACAAGCAAGGAGAGAGATGGGCAGTACATATATGGACACACCCATGACGGAATTTACTACGGCATTATTTTTTCTCAACTGAGAACGATAAGTGCTCGAAGACTTTCGAGAATAATGTGGAGAATGGAACCGGCCCCTTTTCAACAACTCTTAGAGAAAGTGCGTAGAAGCCTATAAAAGCGAAACCTCCCATCGCTGGGAGGAATCTCGGGAGCCGGATTTACGGCTAGAGTTACGTTGTCGCAAGATGCCTGAAGTAAAAGGTGAAGGCCTTGTTGCGAAACGCTTGGCGAAACATCCCATCGCTGGGAGGAATCTCGGGAGCCGGATTTACGGCTAGAGTGGACTAATTATAGGACAGCCAAAAATAAATGCAAGCGCCTAAAAAGCCCCTTCTAGTTTAAGCCTTAAACGCCGCCTTCCCCGGATAGCTCGCCTTCTTTCCGAGAGTCTCCTCGATTCGCAAAAGCTGATTATACTTCGCCACGCGGTCACTGCGAGAGAGCGAGCCGGTCTTGATCTGACCCGCGCCGGTACCCACCACGAAGTCGGCAATGGTCGAATCCTCAGTCTCACCAGAGCGATGAGAGATGATCGAAGTGTAGCCGGCCTTCTTGGCCATGTTGATTGCATCAATAGTCTCAGACACGGTGCCAATCTGATTGAGCTTGATCAAGATAGAATTACCCACCTTCTTCTCGATACCCATTTTGAGGCGTGCGATATTGGTGACAAAAAGGTCATCACCGACAATCTGCACTTTCTTGCCGAGCTTCTTAGTGAGGAGTTCGTAGCCGGCCCAGTCGTCTTCCGCCAAACCATCCTCGATCGACACGATCGGATACTTCGCACACCATGAAGCGTACATGTCGACAAGCTGCGCGCTCGTGAGTGTCTTGTTTTCGCTCGCGAGGAGATAAGTGCCTTCTTTGCCGTTTTCGCCGGCCTTGTAGAGCTCGGTCGCAGCACAATCAAGTGCAATCGCGATCTCACTGCCCGCCTTGTACCCTGCCTTGGCAATGGCCTCCATGATCACAGTCAAAGCGGCTTCGTTGGTACCAAGCGACGGCGCAAAGCCCCCCTCATCACCGACGGTAGTTGCGAGATTTCGAGAATGAAGAATCTTTTTCAAAGTGTGGAAGATTTCTGCACCAGCTCGGAGTGCTTCGCTAAAAGACTTCATCCCAACTGGCATAATCATGAACTCTTGAAAGTCGGTGGACTTCTCCGCGTGCTTGCCGCCGTTCAAAACGTTCATCATCGGCACTGGCAAACGCATCTGGTTGCCGGTCTTGGAAATCATCGCAAAATATCGGAAGAGTGCCTTGCCCTCTGCTTCAGCCGCCGCGCGAGCAAAAGCCATCGAGATACCGAGGATGGCATTGGCGCCGAGCTTGCCCTTGTTTGGCGTGCCATCGAGAGCAATCATGGCTGCGTCGAGCGAACGCTGTTCCCAACCATCCTTTTTCGGACCCTTGCCTTTTCCGCAGAGCGCCTTGGCCAGAGGACCGTTCACATTTGCCACCGCCTTCAGCACGCCTTTGCCAAGATATCGCTTCGCGTCGCCGTCGCGAAGCTCGACTGCTTCATGAGAGCCAGTCGAGGCACCCGAAGGGACAGCTGCGCGACCCAGGGTTCCGTCTTTCAAAACGACATCCACCTCGACAGTCGGGTTGCCACGTGAATCGAGGATCTCTCGGCCAATAATCTTGGAAATGATGTGCTTCATTGCAGGGGAAATATCGTTATTAAAAATAGTAAGACACGTATCATAGCAAAGTTTTCGTCAGTGAGCAAAAAAGTTTTGACGAGTAGGCCGTGAGTATCAAAATGGGACTGGGCGGCGAGGCGTTTTTGCGTAGGTGCGGATTTTTCATACGAAAGTATGAGAAAAGTATGAAAAATCCGCGGGTACTCTTTTTCACTGCGCCGCCCCCCTGTTCAGGTCAGTTTCCCCTTGGCGGGAAGCTA
Organism: Patescibacteria group bacterium; assembly: GCA_038065315.1. NCBI lineage: Bacteria > Patescibacteria group bacterium. Next base: position 54,676 of record JBBTRF010000002.1, on the reverse strand, counting down.
AAAAAACCGACCGAACGGCAAACAGATGCCTTCGAGGACTTTCAGAATACCTGGACGGTTCCTCCACTCTTCAGCTTTCACCTCTTTTGCGCCGGCGATATCGCCCAAAAATTGGTTACGGAGCTCTTCGACAAATCGCCGGTCGGTCGAGGTGAGATTTAGTTCATAATTGGAAAAAGAACTGAGGTTATCGAGGTTTGCACTGCCAACCGAACACCATTCGTCGTCCACCACCATCGTCTTGGCATGGATCATCACCTTCGGATACCGATAGATGCGCACGCCGGATTTCAAGGCTTTTCGGAAGTGGGCATTCGAAGCGAGATCGACATACGGATGATCGGATTTCTCCGGTACCAACAGGCGCACATCGGTGCCACGGCGAGCCGCGAGGCGCAACACGCGGAAGAATTTTCGATCGGGCACGAAATACGGCGTGGTGAGGTAGAGGGAACGTTTCGCATTGCGCATCACGTCGACAAAGGTGGAGTTGATAAAACGCTGGCGCGCATGGGGCGCATTGGTGAGCAAGCGGAAACCATCTTCGGTCGTGCGATGCTCCGGAAAACGAAAGACTTTTTCTGAATCCTTCTTCCCTGTCCACCACATATGATCAAAAGCTTCTTGTAGATGCACCACGATATTCCCCTCGATCCGTACCTGGGTATCGCGCCAATGTGCAAAAGCATCGCCAATACAGACGCCGCCGACAAAACCGACATGACGATCCACCACCATGAGCTTGCGATGGTCGCGCAGCAGCCAGACTTTGAATCGGAGAAATTTCCAAGGGCGGACGGGGCTGAAAAAGACCACCTCGACACCTGCGTCGCGCATTTGATTCACGATCGGCGCGCCGAGCAGAAAAATGCTGCCCACCATATCGAGAAGCAGGCGAACACGCACTCCTTCGCGCGCTTTGCGGGAAAGCACGTCCGCAAAGCGCGCACCGATCGCATCATTTTCAAAAATAAACTCCTCAAAATCGATCGCGGTCTTTGCCGCCTCACAAGCCGCGAGCATCCCCTCCCACGCCTCCGCGGAGGTGAGATAGAATTTCCAGTCGTGAGTTTGTTCAGACATTACTTTTTATAGCTATTCGCCACCCCGCACCACGGACAGTACCATTGTACGCGCTTTATCGGTGCGTCGCCAATACTCCACCACTTCTTGCACGCCGCACACCAAAAATGCGACAAGTGCTCGAGCGAGCGGCCGCCGGGCAGGAGTGTTGGCTTACCATTTATGACTCTCTTACGCACCATGACACTTCTTGTACTTCTTCCCTGAACCGCAAGGACAATCGTCGTTTCGGCCGACCTTAGCGAAGGTGCCGTCGCCAATAGCGACCTTGCCAGAGTTTGCCGAGCCAGCAGCGTTGGCAGGTGCGGACTCGTCGCCGCTGATCAAGTGCATCTTCTTCTGCGTCTCGCGCATCGCTTTTTCGTCGGCAACAAAGGCACCGGCGCCAATGTTTGGGAGGAGTTTCAACACCTGCTCGCGAGCACTTTGCTCCATGCGCTTGAAAAGCAACAAACCTTCCTTCTTGTATTCCACGAGCGGATCACGCTGACCATACGCACGCAAACGTACGCTCGAGCGAATATAGTCCATCGCTTCAAGATGCTCCACCCAGAAAAGGTCGGTCGATTGTAAAAGCAGGCGGCGGATAGTGGCATAAAATTCTGCTTCGCCGAGCTTCTCGCGCTTCTCAGCGATCACTTTGCGGATTGCCTCAGCCAATTCGACGGATCCGGATTCAACCACATATTGGTCGAGGGCGGCATCAACATCGGCCTGCGTGCCAAGCAGCACCTTGCGGCGCTTTTCATAAATACTCAATCGCTGGAGATTCAACACATCGTCGTACTCGAGCACCTGCTTTCGCGCGTCAAAATGGAAACCTTCGATCTTGGTCTGCGCGCTTTCGAGCGATTTGGTGATAATGATATTTTCGATTGCCTGATCATCGGGAATGTTCAATCGGCCCATCATCTTTTTCACGGTATCCGAAGCAAAAATACGCATCAAATTGTCCTCGAGCGACACGAAAAATTGCGTGTCACCCGGGTCACCCTGTCGGCCAGCACGACCTCGAAGCTGATTGTCGATGCGTCGTGCCTCGTGGCGTTCGGTACCGAGCACAAACAACCCACCGAGCGCCTTCACCTCTTCGTATTCAGCTGGAGTGGCAGTCGCACCGCCCAATTTGATATCCACGCCTCGGCCGGCCATGTTGGTCGAGATGGTGACTGCACCGCGCTTGCCCGCCTGCGCCACGATCTCGCCCTCTCGCTCCGCGTATTCGGGCTTCGCATTCAGCAATTCATGCTTCACACCCTCCTGCTTCAAAAAAGCCGACAAGAGCTGGTTTTTCTCAATAGACACAGTACCGATGAGCACCGGCTGGCCCTTGGTATTGAGCTCCTTCACCTTGCGAGCGATGGCCTGAAATTTTCCCGCCTCGGTTTGGAAAATCTGGTCGTTGTGATCCTTTCGCGTGATCTCGCGGTGCGTCGGAATCGAAACCGTCTCAAGGCCGTACACTTTAAAAAATTCTTCTTTCGAGGTGAGCGCGGTGCCCGTCATACCAGAAAGCTTTGGGTACAATCGAAATAGGTTCTGATACGTGATCGACGCATACGTGCGCGATTCCTGCTGCACCTTCACACCTTCCTTCGCCTCAACAGCTTGATGCAACCCCTCCGACCAACGGCGGCCTGGCTGGAGACGACCGGTGAATTCGTCCACGATCATGACCTCGCCCTCCTTCACCACATACTCCTTCTCGCGATGATACAGCGCCTTCGCCCGCACCGCAGTCTCGAGATGGTGCACATACGCAATACCTTTTTCTGTATAGATATTGTCGACACCAATCGCCTTCTCGGCCTTGGTGATGCCTGCATCGGTGAGAGCGATGGAATGGAATTTTTCGTCGACAGTGTAGTCGGTCTCTTGCTCAAGCGTCGCAGCAATCTTCGCAAATTGCGCATACATTTCTCCGGAGTCGCGCGCTGGTGCAGAAATGATGAGTGGCGTGCGCGCTTCGTCGATCAAAATAGAGTCGATCTCGTCGACAATGGCGCAGGCCGGTGGGCGTTGACGAAGCATTTTTGACTCATACTCGATATTGTCGCGCAGATAGTCGAAGCCGAATTCGTGGTTGGTGCCGTAGGTGATGTCGGCAAGGTACGCATCGCGGCGACTGCATGGGCGCATGAATTCGTGCACCACCTTGAAAAATCCTTGCTCGGTTTCCTTTTTCTCGAACGCTTCTGCCTCAGTCTGTGTCGGTGCAACATGCGCTGGATCATACAAATACGACGCTTCATGATTGAGCACGCTCACCGACAAGCCGAGGAAGGAATAGATTTTACCCATCCATACCGCGTCGCGGCGCGAGAGGTAGTCGTTCACGGTCACCACGTGAACTCCTTTACCGGCGAGGGCATTAAGGTACGCAGGCAAGGTCGCCACCAAGGTCTTGCCCTCGCCGGTACGCATCTCGGCAATACCACCGCCATGGATGATCGCACCACCCACCAGCTGCACATCAAAATGTCGTTGGCCGAGGGTACGGCGCGACGCTTCGCGAACCACGGCAAAAGCTTCGGGCAAAAGTGCATCGAGTGTGGTGCCCGCGGCGATCCGTGCCTTAAATTCGGCAGTTTTCGCTTTCAGCTGCACATCGGTCAACTTCTGTATTTCCGGCTCCAAAGCGTTGATTTTGGGCAGCAAAGGACGCACCTTCTTCAAGGCCTTTTCGTTCTCGTCGCCAAATAGCTTGCCAAATCGCTCTAAGAAGCTCGGTTTCATTGGTCGGACAATAGTAGCATATTGAGGCCTTTTTCGGTAGGTTTTCCGTGAAAAAATGAAAGAAAACCGCCCCGCACAGCGTGAGCCGTACGGGGGGGTCCTGAGCGCGAGGCTCAGATGACTTCTGTGAACTTGTAAACCTAGACGACCACGGCGGCGGCAGTCGGGATCGCCAAGACGCGCGGATGTAGGTGCGCGACAGTGGCGTAGTAGGCGGTGCCGAAGCTGGAAATGACGACACCACCGGCAAGTTTCGGTCCGAAGACAACCACCTCCTTCTCAGTGAACGCGCTCGAGTCGGTCTTGGCGATGGTGCCAACGGCGTCGTTTTGGATGGCAACAGCGACGCGTGGCGGCGAGATGTCCTCGGCCAGGGTGTCGGACTGCGCGATGATTTCCGTTTGCGATGACTGACCGATGACAACTTGTGCCGGCGGATCAGACTTGCCTGCGATCGAGCAGAGCGTGGCGAAGGCGATGACGCCTGCAGCCGCGATGCCCAATGTCCACTGATTGACTTTCACTGGTGTGCCTTTCGTTGTTCATCACCTTCAGCCTCCTTCAAGCACTGCTTAATTCGCTCGAGGCGAACAGCGCCGGAAACCTTGGATGAAAAACCTACTTATCAGCGTACACCTAACATATAAAAAATCAATAGCAACTTGTTGATAGCACCTGACGACGAAGTACCGAAGACTACGCCCCAAGCTTTTGCACTTCCCACTCGATCTCGATACCGGTCTTCTCTTTCACGGCCAGGGCGACCATTTCGGCCGCGTCGGCCACTTCGGCAGCCGTCGCGCCGCCAAAATTCACCAGCGCGAGCGGCTGCTTTTCGTAGAGTCCGACGCGGCCATTCGCATTTTTCCATCCCTTCAGCCCACACACGTTGTCGAGCACCCACGCCAGCGGCACTTTCACTCGCCCATCACTCTCCACAAAGCCCGGCATGGCCGGATACTCCTCCTGCAGCTCCTTGTACAGCTCCGCGCGGATGATTGGATTTTTGAAAAACGAACCGGCCGTACCAAGCAGCGAAATATCCGGCAACTTTTGCTTGCGAATCTCCAAAACAGCATCGCGCACCTCCGCGAGCGACACTTGGCTCGAATATCGCTCAGTAAATCGCGTCTTCAGATCCTTGTAGCCAATATTGACGCGGCCTTTTTTGTCGAGCAAAAAACCTACCTTCGTGATCACCCACAAGCGGCCCTCAACACTCTTGAAAAAACTGTCCCGATACCCGAAACAGCACTCTTCGGGCGTAAACATCCGCGTCTCACCGGTCTCAAAGTGAAACGCTTCAACAAAAGAAATGCAATCCTTCACCTCCGCACCATACGCGCCGATATTTTGTACTGGCGCGGCACCGACCGTCCCAGGAATCCCCGACAAATTTTCCAAGCCATAATAGCCCTTGCCCACAGTGAGTCCAACAAGATCATCCCAGTGCTCCCCGCCGCCGGACACCACCTCCACCTTGTCGCACGCAGCAGCATCGACAATCTCTTTCCACTTCACGCCCTTGATCAGCACGCGGACCGCGAGACCAGCATAGCCACCGTCGAGTGCGAGCGTATTCGAACCTTCGCCGAGGATGAAAAAACTGCCATACGTTTGCCGGTTCTTCACAAACAGCGCCGATGCTTCCGCAAGCTCCACCGGCGTCCGCACTTCACAGAAATATGCAGCGTCACCGCCAACGCGAAACGTTGTCAGGCTGCTCAAAGGAACGTTTTTTTGGATCGCGATCATGTCAGAATAAAACGTGGGCGGTAGATACGTTGCGTCGAGTGATGGTGAGCGGAGTCGGCTCCAAATGTAATGTATTATGTGAGTGCAGCCGCTCACCATCGCCGGACACAACAGGCCGAGAAAGGCCCGCCCTCCTATCATACCGCGCCGGCCAAAAACGCGAAACCCCGCCAAGGCGGGGACTCACGTATACATTTTTTGGGTGTCCAACAGGTTGTCAGTCACTCACCTGTCTATTATACCACCGGCCTCGGCGGGTGCAACCACCTGTAGCGACCGCCTAATTCCCTTTGTAGTTCGCAATCTCCTTCAAATACGCCGGCACTTCCTGAGCAAATTCCGGATGCAGTTCGCCAGCCCTTTTCACCTGGACAATCGCTCCGGCCTTGTCGCCAGTCTGCAAATACAACGAAGCGAGCTTGAGCCGAAGTTGCAAATCATCTGGCACCGTAGCTGCAACCAACGCGCTGAGCGCACGAATCGCCTTTTGCGGCTGTTTTGTATTAACATATGCCTGCAAGAAACGTTGATCAGTCATGAGCGTTGTGCCGTATACCGGCTCGAGCAACTGTTTCTGCAACGCCTCGTCACCTGCATATACCGCTGCGACCGCATACGACAATCGTGCTTCTTCATATTTTGGAGCAAGGTCGAACGCCGTCTTGTATGCCGCCAAGGCTTCCTTTACCTGCCCGATATTGAGATAAATACCGCCGAGATTTATCAACAACATCTGTTTCTTTGGCGACAATTCCACCGCTTTTAGCGCGTGTGGCAAAGCCTCTGAATATCGCTGGTACGACGACAAGAAAGAAGACACGAAGTAGAGATAGCGCACATCATTTGGAGTCTCTTCGAGCTGCTTCTTGAGTTCAGCATATGCCAAATTGAATACTTCTGTCTTCTGCAGCTGATCGACATTTGCACGGCTCATCTGCACCGCTATTTCAGCAAGGCGTTCGCGAGATTCATACAACCCCATCGATCGACGGTCGAGAACATCCTTAAACATTTCGATATTTTTTGCCAACCCCTCTTTTTGTGGAGAGATGGCATCGATGAGACGAGTCGCCTGCGCGAAGCCGCTCCAATTCACCGCCCAGACGACCGCAACAAACAGTACGAGCACCACAGGCACGCCGGCATCTTCGAGCGTTTGGCGATGTGCCTTCCACCAGATCCCGACCTTCGTCTCGCCCTGCCCCTCGCGAGTGTGATGATACAGCGCGTGGATGTACGCGAGCACGAGGAAGAAGTAGAGGTAGCTCACGAGCTGATCAAACACGAAAATATTGTGGATAAAATATGCGACCACCAAAGCTATGAGTGTCAGCCGTTCCGGCAAGCTGAATGGCATGTGCTTTTTCCAGACCAGCGTAATGAGCGCAGCAAATATCGCGAGATATGATAGCAAGCCAAGAAAGCCGCCGGCCACCAGCCAATCGAGAAACACATTGTGCGCACGGTCGAACCATGGCTCTTGGTCATACATCTCCGGGGAGTAGTGTTTGTAGAAAAGGTAATTAAAACTCTCCTGTCCCCAACCAAGAATCGGACGCTCCTTCACGCCTTCCCAGGCCATATTCCAAATCTTGAATCGGGACTTCCCTTCGCCCTGCGCGATCGAGGAAACATCGAAGGTCGCCAAGCTGCTGAAACGCGAAAGTACTTCGCTCTTCTTCACGAAATCGCTATTTTTGCCAATGAAGAGGGCGCTGATACCCAACACAATCGCAATGAGCGCACCAATACCGATATTGCGGAGGACTTTCTGTTCCTTTTCAAAAGCCGCCAAGCCAACAGCGATCACTGTAAGTCCAAGAGCGGTACCGATGAGGGCGCCACGAGTAGCGGTGTGATATAGGACGGTGAGGTCGAGCAAGGCAGCTGCACCATAGAGCGAAGGCAACCAAGCCGACCACTGAGAAGTGCCGGCGTATTTTTTTACGTAGCGAAGCAAGAGGAAAAGCGCAATGAACACGTGGAAAATCATGTAGGCCGCGAGATAGGCGGAATTACCAAGTGACGCATCGAGGCGCGTACTGCCCTGATGAATCAACGCCCAACCCTCGAGCTGAAACAGGCCGTACGCCGCCATGAGCACGCTCGCCACGAGAGAGCTCTGCCAGAAACGGTTCCACAAAGCCTCGGTTTTGAGCAGCGAACCGGCCACAAGGAAAAGGGCGCCGAGGTGAATGAGCGTGACGAAGCCTTCCATGCGCTCGAAGTTGGACCAGAAACTTTTGAACGGATTTTCACTGCCGAGGTCGGCAATGAACATGACGAGGATGAAGACGCCGACAGCCCGCGCGATCCAGGACGAGCGCGGGCGATATTGTTCATCGACAAAGGCGAGGACGAGCCATGCCGCAAGAATCACTTCCACCAAAAAACGAAAAACGAAAGCTTTGCCGGTGATAAATGGAAAGAAGGAATTCGGGAAGAGCATGCCATCGGCCACGACGAAAGGTACGATCAGAAGCAGGAACATGCCTGCGCGAGCCACCCATTTTGCAATATATTCAGTATTCATGGGCATAACTATACCGCACTGAAGCCGAAGGTGCCACCCTTTTGGGAACCATCACGCACCGATAGGCGGCGCCGACCCCGCCGACGATTATCCACATGACACATTTTGACACCTTTTGACTTTTCTGCTACTATGTACTTCATGAATCGACTGACCCAAAACACCTCTGTCGCAAGCGGTATTACGGAAGTTGCGCCGCTCGGCATCTATACCACCAACGAAACGCAGGACATCCTGCGCATCAGCGAGAGCACGATCAAGCGCCTCCTAAAACGCGGCCTGTTGCGTGCCAACAAAGTGGGTGGCCAGTACCGTATTCTCGGCAAAGAAATCCTTCGCCTCGTCTCTCCAGAACTCGAGCGTGAAGCCGTCCGCACGTATTTGAGCGCGAAGAAGAAGGTCGTGAAGAAGATTAATAAGTGGTAATATTCTAGAATTCAGTCCCATCTCTTCACCATGCCCACCTCAACAGAGACCATCGAAAATATCATTCGGCCAAAAAAGACATTTAGCCTTTATGATTTTCGTGAGGTTTGGAATTATCGCGAGCTCCTTGCTTTCTTCACGTGGCGCGACCTGAAGGTGCGCTACAAGCAGACAGCAATCGGTGCACTCTGGGCGATCTTCCAGCCGTTCATTACGATGGTGGTGTTTAGCGTCTTCTTCGGCACACTGGCTCAAATCCCTTCTGACAACGTCCCTTACCCAATCTTCGTGTATGTTGGCCTACTCTTCTGGCAATTCTTCTCTGGCGCACTGAGCGACACAAGCAACGTACTCATTTCAAACCAGGCCATCATCACCAAAGTGTATTTTCCACGCTTGATTCTGCCGCTCTCTTCAGTGACCACCAAATTCGTCGACTTCGCCATTGCCGCTTTTATTCTCGCCGGCATGATGATCTACTACGGATACGTGCCGGAGCTTGCAAGTATTGCCGTGATTCCACTCTTACTCATCATCACCTTTATGGCCGCGGTCGGCGGCGGGCTCTTCCTCGCGGCGATCAACGTGAAGTATCGCGATGTGCGTTTCGTGTTGCCCTTTTTCATTCAAACCCTCCTCTTTGTGACACCGGTTATCTATCCAGCGAGTATTGCTGGAAAATACTCCTGGCTACTCGCACTCAACCCGATGATGGGTGTCATCCAAACAGCACGCGCAACTTTGTTGGGCACAGCGCCCATCAATTGGGAGTTGGTGTCAATCTCTTTCGCTGCCTGCCTCGTGCTCCTCGTGATCGGTACCGTATATTTCAAAAAGGTCGAGCGCTACTTTGCCGACGTGATCTAGTCGCCATCCAAAACACATGACCATGCAACCAATCATCGAAATCAAGGGAATCGGCAAGAAGTACACCATCAGCCACAGCGCGGGCGGTTACATTGCACTGCGCGACGTTCTGGCAAATATTTTTAAAAATCCTTTCCGCTTTGCCGCACACAAAGCAAAAACGGCAATGGGAATAGATACCAAGGAAGCCTTTTGGGCGCTCCGGGAGGTGGATTTATCAATCAACAAAGGTGAGATTATCGGTATCATCGGTTCGAACGGCGCCGGCAAATCCACTCTCTTGAAAATCCTCACCGGTATCACCCCGCCGACTGAAGGCGAGATCATCATGCGCGGACGAGTGGCTTCCCTCCTCGAAGTGGGCACAGGCTTTCACCCTGAACTCACCGGCCGAGAAAATATCTATCTAAACGGAGCGATCTTGGGCATGACTCGGAAAGAAATCTCGCAGAAGTTCGATGCCATCGTCGCCTTCTCCGGCGTAGAAAAATTCCTCGACACGCCAGTGCGATATTACTCGAGCGGCATGTACGTACGCCTGGCGTTCTCCGTCGCAGCACACATGGAGCCCGACATTCTGCTTGTGGATGAAGTGTTGGCTGTTGGTGATGCGGAATTCCAAAAGAAGTGTCTTGGCAAAATGGAAGAAGTGGTGAAGGAAACCGGCCGAACCATCCTCTTCGTGAGCCACAACATGGCGGCCGTCGAAAAGCTCTGTACCAAATGTGTGCTGATTGATGGCGGCCGAGTAAAGATGGTCGGCAACACAAAAGAGGTCATTGATTTCTACCTACACACTCGAAAAGAAATGAGCGACTCTGACCTCGGCGCACGCACAGATCGCAAGGGCAGCGGCTTTGTACGCTTCAACTCGTGCGAAGTCATCGAGATGGACCAAGAGAAGCATTTACTGCGACTCGCCATCGGCTATGTGAATAAAACGATTACGCCGTACGTGAATGCAAAAGTATCCATCGGCATCAAAAATGCGAAAGGCGAAGACCTGTCGAATATCACCAACTCTGTCCTCGATCAGAAGATCGAACTCAAACCCGGAAAAGGCATGATCGAAGTAGAGATCAAACATTTCAACTTGGAAACTGGTGAGTACCTACTTGACCTCTTCATGGCCACCGATAGCCTGAACTCCGAGATCCTCGATGTTGTTGTCGACGCTGCGGTCATCAACGTCGACAATGCCGGCTTCTATCGCACCAAGCGGCTGCCGCCAGTACCAAGCAAGGTGCTGTTCGACTTTAGATTCACCCAGCACCCGTAATTTTTTATTTAATCAACTATTATTATGTGCGGAATCCTGGGCATTACCGGCGCAAACATTGAGACATACGACGACCGAATGCTCGGCTCGATGCTCGACACACTAGCCAAGAGAGGTCCAGACGACAAGGGGATCGCGCGATACAACCGATGTGTCCTAGCGCAAACACGACTCTCGATCATCGATCTTTCTGGCGGACATCAGCCGATGCGGGACAACGCAAATAACCTCACCGTAACTTTCAACGGCGAGATCTATAATTATCGCGAGCTGCGCAGTGTGCTTCAAAAAAAAGGTCATACTTTCTCGACCAATTCAGACACCGAGGTGATTTTGAAAGCCTACCAAGAATACGGGGCTGAGTGTCCGAAACATCTCGACGGCATGTTTGCTTTCGCTATTTGGGATGATGAAAAGCAGCAGCTTTTTTTGGCACGAGATCGATTTGGGAAAAAGCCATTATATTATGCGTACGACCAAAACGGTGCGTTGATATTCGCCTCAGAAATCAAGGCAATCTTCGCATCGGGGAAAATAAAGGGCGTACTCAATCCAGCCGCCATCGACGACTATCTCACCTTGATGTACATCCCGCCATGGAAAACTACCTACAAAAATATTTACACCTTACCACCGGCGTCTTGTGCAACTTTGGATTTTCAGAATACAAACACTGAAGATCGTTTGGTGATTTCTCAGTACTGGAAACTTGAAAAAACCGTACCGAACGGAACCGACACAAAAACACTGACATACGCTGAGGCAAAGGAGGGCGTCCGAAGACTACTCACCGATGCAGTGCGCAAGCGCATGATCGCCGACGTAGAGATCGGTTCCTTCCTCTCTGGCGGCGTAGACTCCACGCTGGTCACCCACCTCGCACAATCTTTTTCCAAGACCCCAATCAAGACTTTTTCAATCGGGTACCAAAACTATATCAACGAACTCCCCTTCGCCCTCGAGGCTTCTCAGAAGATCGGTACCGAACATTACCCCCTACAAGCCAAAGATGACGCTGTTGGCGAGCTCCGTAGTGCCCTCGCATATTTTGACGAACCACACGCCGACTCATCGGACTTCCCTCAGTTTCTTCTCTCCCGCTCTACCGCTGAGAAAGTGAAGGTGGCACTTTCTGGTGACGGCGCAGACGAACTCTTCCTGGGCTATGGTTGGTACACTCGACACAAGCATCTGTCGTACCGAAAGAATTTTATTGAGAAAGTATTTCTGAGCCCATTTGCTGGATACATACGAGCAATCAGCGTATTCAGTTCATCTGAAAAAAGACGACTGTGGAAGAAACAACCTGGCAGCAGCAATGAAGGTGGCGGTATCATCAATACACAAGTCGCGCATTCGACCCTCTCATCCGCCCGAAAGATCAACCTCTTCGACCTCACCACCTACCTCCCTGGCCTCCTTTTGGTGAAAGCCGACCGAGCCGGCATGATGAACTCACTCGAAGTGCGCTCGCCCTTCCTCGACCACAAGCTGGCGGAATTCGTGTACAACCTACCCGATGAATACAAAACCGATGGATCGACATACAAACGCATCCTCAAGGACCTGCTCGGCGAGGTGATGCCGCAGGAATTCGTTCATCGTCGCAAGCAAGGCTTTGGTGCACCGGTGAAGAAATGGCTAAGAGAAGGCGCATTTAAAACCGAAGTGGAGAAGACGCTATCCGACCCAAAGGCGGAGATCTTTTCAATGATGAACAAAGAAGCGGTCGAGGCATTGCTTCACCGATTCTACGTCGAGGGTAAAGATGAATATCATTACAAGATCTGGGTACTGTACTGCCTGGAAATCTGGCTACAGTCTCACAAAAAATACCATGTCGCAGACTAATATCAACACGCCAAACCTATCGACCTTGCCGATTGCCTTTCTCATCTTCAATCGCCCGGAATACACTCGCAAGGTATTCGAGCAAATCCGCCAGGCAAAGCCTCGACAGCTCTTCATTATTGCAGATGGTCCACGCACCCCGGCCGAGTCAGCCCTCTGCGAAGAAACAAGAGCGATCGTTGCAGATACGGAGATTGACTGGCCATGCGAAGTCCGTCGCAATTACGCCGAAAAAAACCTTGGCCTGAAAGAGCGTATCTCCTCGGGATTGAATTGGTTTTTTGAACACGTCGAAGAAGGGATTATCCTCGAAGACGACTGTCTACCCCACCCGTCTTTCTTTCGTTTCGCAGGAGAGATGCTCAAGCGGTATCGATCGGATGAGCGAGTGATGATGATCTCTGGCGACAATTTTCTGCCAGATGTGCACATCGAGACCGACTACGCATTTTCAAAATACTTTCCGATCTGGGGCTGGGCGACATGGCGCCGAGCATGGCAGCAGTATGATGTGCAGATGAAGGATTGGGAAAGAGCAACAAGAAACAAGAGCGACTCGGGAGACATAAAGATGCTGAACGAGCTATATCCGGAAGATCAGAAATATATGAGAAATCATATGGAACGTCTCTTTGACGACATCGTATCCGGAAAGACAAACACCTGGGACGTGCAGTGGCTGTATGCCTGTCTGAGGAGTGGCGGCTTTTGTATCATCCCTCGCAAAAATCTGGTATCCAATATCGGCTCAGAAGGGACGCATTCGGGCGGCAGCAACCAGCACCTAGCGACACATGATCTCTACGCGGATGGAGCTATCGTTCATCCGGCAACTGCCGAAGGCGCGGTAGCGGCCGGGATGGAATACGACCGAGCCTTTTACGAACGGAGTTTTCGTCCAGAGCCATTTAGCCTGAAGAAAACAGTCATCGCGATCGCGGTGAAGAGCGAATTACTGAAAAAACTCTACCGCCTTGTGACCCGAAAAAAGGCGTGATAAAATTGGCTCCTATTTATATGATCAAAAAAACCCTAAAAGCAGTCAATAATTGTCTAGACAGCACGCTCGGATTCCGGATCATGCCGGTGAAAACGGCGAGTTCGGTTGGCCTGGTTTTTAACACGTCGAAAAAGACCGATCCGAAGGAATACTCGGCTGTCTCGGGAATCGAAGGAATCATTCCACCGTGCCAGATCGAGGTGTATTTTCGTGCCCTCAATAATTATGTGAAGGAGGGCGACCGTGTGCTCGATGTCGGATTTGGCACCGGCTATGGACTGGTGCTTTTGGGGAACAAAGCGACTGAGGTGTATGGCGCCGATGTCGATAAGAAAGCCTACGACTATTGCCAACGCGTACTTGCCGGCAAGCATCCAAAGTTGAAAAAACTCTCTTTGTACGATGGCTATAAACTCGACTATCCTGACAATTATTTTGACATGATCACCTGTGTGGAAGTGTTGGAGCACGTGGAGGACTACCATCGCTTCCTCGACGAAGTGTTGCGTGTCTCGAAGCGCGGCGTCTTCTTGACTACACCGAACAAGCGACCAGAGTACACCAAGGCCGATGGCACGCCGAAGAATTATTGGCATTTGCGCGAGTGGACATTTGCTGAATTGGATGCGATCACCCGAAAGCACGGCGAAGTGGAGTGGAATTGCGTCAACGGACCATTCGAAGGACCATTCACGATCACAAAAACTGAGCAGGCGGATACGCTCGACCTCGCGCTGTTCATCAAGAAGGCGGCGAAGTAATCGCATGATCGGCACTCTCAAAAACAAAGTCTCAAACAAGCTACATGGAGTAGTGCATGTGCCGGCGACACGCGAAAAGACAGGTGGCCAGTCGACAAAAAAAGGTCGAGTTCTCCTCTCATATCTCACCGGCCCCTTCACCCTTCTCCCTTGGCAGCGATTCACCGACCCACACACCAACTATTGGGAATGCTCTGAAATTGCTCGGCTGTTTTCAGTTCGAGGATATGATGTCGACGTGATCAATGCCTCAAATACGTCTTTTGTTCCGCGCAAACAATATGATGCCGTCGTCGATGTGCGGCAAAATCTGGAGCGATGGTGTACTGCCGGCCTCGCAGGCACCTCCCTCCTTCCTGCTTCATGCAAAAAAGTAATGCACATCACTTCGTCGGAGAGCGGTTTTCAAAACGCCGCTGAAGCGAAGCGTCTCGCCGAACTCAAACAGCGACGCGGTATCATTCTGCCAGCTCGGCGCGTCGAGACCGGTGCTGAAAATCCTGCTTATGCAGACTTCCTTGAAGGCTTCGGCAACGACACTGTTTACGCAACATTTGCTCGATTCAATAAACCGATTCGCCACATTCCTATATCCGTCGCACAGACATTTGAAGCTTCCGAGATTGGCGAGGCGGGCGGAAAAGATTTTGCCGAAGCGCGAAAGCACTTTCTCTTCTTCAGCGGCGGTGGGGCTATCCTAAAGGGACTCGATTTGGTAATAGAAGCTTTCTCCACCATGCCGGAACTGCATTTACATATCATCGGCCCCACCGCCGCTGAAACAACGTTCCAAGCAGTCTATGCAACCGAACTCGCCTTACCGAATATCACTTGCTATCCACGACCAAAGATGGACAAGGCTGGCACAATGACCGTCGGCGACACGACATTCATTGCCATCGCTAATAAATGCGCAACCCTCATTTACCCTTCAGCCTCTGAGGGTACTTCCGGTGCCGTGATACAGGCAATGCATGCTGGAGTCTTCCCGATTGTCACCAGACAAACAGGTCTTGCTGAGAAAGCCCCGGCAATCATTTTGGAGGAGCCGACCATTGAATCGATCCGCGCACAGGCG
Organism: Patescibacteria group bacterium; assembly: GCA_038065315.1. NCBI lineage: Bacteria > Patescibacteria group bacterium. The sequence goes on along the minus strand of JBBTRF010000002.1, from coordinate 39,307 downwards.
AAAAAAATCGCACAGACTGCACCGGAGCAGCTCAGCACATTGGCTCACAACACCTGGATGTATGCTCGGGAACACCATACGAAAGAGCATTTTTCTTCCGCTTACGGACATTTTATCGACGACATACTACGCCCCGCAACAAATCCGCTCATCTCTGTCATCATCCCTGCACACAACAACGCCGAGACGATCAAAACAGCGATTGATTCAATCCTCCAACAAACATACACACATCTTGAAGTCATCGTTGTGGACGACAACAGCGCCGACAACACCAAAAAGATTGTCGAGGACGTCGCGAAAGAAGATCCGCGAGTCGCTTATTACTCACTACCCGGCAACGACACCGAGCGCATCGATCCGATACTGAAACGCAACACCAACGCAGGCTATGCTGCGCGAAACTTTGGCTTCACCAAGGCTCGTGGCGAACTCATCACCTTCCAGGACGGCGATGATGCCTCCCTATTGAACCGACTGGAGGTTCAACACGATCTGCTCACCAAGCATGGCGCGATGCACATCACTACTGAGTGTGTCCCGTTCAGAGAAGAGCTCCTGGGGACGAAAGCGGAATACAAAATTGACGGAAAAATCCTTGGACCTAAAGAGATTTACACGTTGTCACAGAAAGCAAAAGGGTTGGTTGCAAAAGTCTCGACGTATGTAAATAGCGCGATTCATTTTCACTACAAACGTCTCCGCGTACTGAACAAGCTCTTCTTTGGCAACCTGGCGCCCTACCCAGGCGCGGGCAACAGTCCAATGTTCAAGCGCGAAGTGATAGAAAAGGTCCAATTCAGAAAGCTCAAAAACCGGGTCTGGCCATCTTTCATGGGCCGCGGCGCTGATCGCGATTTTAATTTCCAAGTCGCCGAAACATTCAAAAATAGTTACTGCTTCCCGATTGCTCTGTATCTGTGGCGGAAGTAGCAAAATGTCTACAAGAAAAAACTCCCTCGGCCACGGATGGCGCGAGGAAGTTGCGAAGTATCACTTGTTATTTCGAGTAATCCGCTACACCCGGACAATGGCCGAGAGCGCGGCATGATCACTCACACCGAAGTGTGCAGCCACTTCCGGAACGGCGACATGCGCGGCGAAGACGTGATCCACGACAAGTTCCGGGCCTTTCTTGCCGCGAACTTCCCAGTCAACGGTGTTGGTGATGCTGCCCGGCATAACGCTCTGATAGTGCTCCGAGCCGGCAATAATGCCGTAGATCTCGCCGCCAGTGGCAGCGTTGAAATCGCCGGCTATCAGGCCACCGTCAATCAGTTGCTCATTCATGCAGTTGCGCAGCAGGCGCGTAGCCTTGCGTTGATGCTCGTCCGCTTTTCCGCCCGGAGTCCAAACCCCGTGCGTAGTGCCAACCCGGACTTGAACGTTGTCGGGTAACTGGACGTTGGCGAACACGGCGACGCGGGATTCGGTCTTGCGGACCAGATCCAGATCCGTCGGAGCGGCAGCGCCATTTTCGCCGTAGGTGACGCCGTCGATGTCCAAGACCGGCTGAATGTTGCCGACGTAAGCATGCGCCGAGGTGCTGGCGAGCGGAAACCGGGAGAAAATGCCGACGCCGACCGGAACATGGCCCAGTCCCCTGAAGTGGTGGCGGCACATCGGCACGAAGTGCATCGACGGACCGAACACTCCGGGGAACGAGGCGATATGGTCGGCGCTGATGTCTTGCAAGCAAAGCACGTCGGCCTGCTGCTCCCGTAGGAAGGTAATGATCCGGTCGATGCCGGAAAGTCCGCGACCAACGTTGAGCGTGATGAGCTTGAACTGTTGACGTTGCACTGCGGCCTCCTTTCAAGAGGTTTGCGGCCTGTTTAGGGCCTGGTTTATTGCGTTTTCTGCTGTTTTTTCAAATTCGGAACATGCCAAACAGGGCATTTCCTGACCGGTCTCAATTGTAGCATATTTTAATGCTACTGTCAATGTCTATTTTGCGGCCAATTATAAGGCTTTTTGACGTTATTTTCGAAGCTTTTCCGTCAATCTAACCCTGGATCACAAATGCGGCGTGAGTATGAAAATCGTCAAAAGAAAGATCGTACTTGATCGCTGGCTTCCCTTGCAGGGCTAAAATAGCGTTCGCGATGTCCACTTTGGTCGGATAGTAGCCTTCAGTGAGTGCAGTCGAGGTTGGACAGGCAACATTCGGACACGCGAGCGAGACCGGCGCCTTTTTCAGTCTGATCGCGCCGTTCTGCGCCACCTTTGCGATGATCTCCGAGCCAACACTAAATGAATCGATCGTCGTATCGATGCACAACAAATGTCCGGTCTTCTGCACCGAACGAGTGATGGTCTCGTGGTCGACAGGATTGATGCTCACGAGATCGATCAGGTCGATATCTGCAACGTCTGTGCCGTTGCCGCTCGCATTGAGCAATTCGCAGGCTTGTAGCGCGCCAACAAAACCGTCACCATACGCGACGACCGTGACACTCTTCCCTGTTCGAAACACTTTCGCCTTGTCGAGCGGTTCGGCGTATAGCTCTTCGGGCACATGCTGCTTCATGCCGTATGAATAGCGGGTTTCGAGAAAGACGACCGGGCTGCGATCGCGCAAAGCAGAGACCAGTAGACCCTTCGCCATGTATGGCGTCGATGGAATGACCACTTTCAAGCCGGGAACATTGCCGAACATAGAATACGTCGAGAGCGTGTGCTGCGGACCATTGCCCCAGGCGCGGCCGATGGCAATGCGGAAGACCGCCGGCACCGGATTGTCGCCGCCAAACATATAGTTCCACTTTGCGGCTTGGGTGAAGATCGAGTCGGAGGCGAGCAGTGCAAATTCGATGCGACCATGATGAATGACGGGGCGCAAGCCGCTGATCGCCGCACCCACTGCCATACCAGTGAATCCCGCTTCGGAGACCGGAACATCGAAGATGCGGTCCGGATACTTTGCTTTCAACCCTGCAGTGGTCCCGTCCGCGCCATTCTTGTATGAGACACCGAGACCGATCACGAACACACTTGGGTCAGCGGCCATCATCTGGTCGGTGGCCTCCCTGATCGCGTCGTTGCATTTGATGATTCGTTCGGGCATACAAGTATTCAAAAGTTATTTCGCGTAAACGTCAGTATATAAAGTCTCCTTCGCCGGAAATGGCGCATCCTTCGCGAAGGCGATTGCAGCGAGCACGGTATCTCGAGTCTCCTTTTCGATCTTGGCGAGTTGCTCCTCGGAAGTACCCGCAGTGAGCAAGGTTTGCTTCAAGCGCTTGATTGGGTCGCGCTCGAGGCGCTTTTCGAGCGGATCTTCTTCGCGATAACCTTGAGCGTCATCAAAGAGCGGCGCGCTGTGGGCCATGTGACGATAAGTGATGCACTCGAGCACCATTGGTCCGCCGCCAGCGCGGATCTTCGCGACGGCGGCGGTTGCCTTTGCGAGCACATCTTCGAGATCGTTACCGTCAGCCTTCATATACTGCGCGCCGAGGCCGGTGACGATCTTTTCGACATTGTAGCCTTCAGAGCGCCGGTCTTTTATTTTCGAGTTGACCGAATAGAGATTATTCTCTACCACAATGAGATATGGGAGTTTAAAAAGCGCGGCGAGATTGATCGTCTCGTATACCACACCCTCTTCGGAAGCACCGTCGCCGACAAACGACACGGTGAGGTCGTTTTTCTTGTTATATTTTTGTTCAAAAGCCGCACCGCACGCGAGTGGTACCACGCTACCGAGAATCGGGGTGGAGCCGACAAAGTTCACCGACTTGTCGATCATGTGCATCGAACCGCCCTTCCCTTTCGACGAGCCGTGCGCCTTGCCGAGCAACTCGCAGACCATGCGTTTCAAGTCGCCGCCCTTCGCCAAATAGTGGCCGTGTGAACGATGGTTACCCATCACTTTGTCGCCACTCGCCAGCGCCGCGCAGACGCCTGTTGCGACCGCTTCCTGTCCGACATAGAAATGCACGAAGCTCATCACCTTGTTGGCCAAATAAAAGTTCGCGATCTCTTGCTCAGTGATGCGGATCAACTGCATTTTTTTGTAAGCGTCGAGGAGGGATGTAGACATTTTAGTGTTCGTGTGCGTCACGCGGGTTAGTTTGGACAAATATCAATAATAATTCGTCCAGCCTGGCCCGCTCGCACCATGTCGATCGCTTCATTGACCTTGTCGAGGCTGATGCGATGCGTAATGATATGGTGGATTTTCAATGCGCCGGTCTTGTGCATTTGCAAATAACGCGGGATGTCTTTTGTCGGATTGAATTTTCCACCCTGAGTCGCCTTGATAGTCTTCCCTTTTCCGTCGAACATGTGGTGTGCATTTTTGAGCTCAATGGTTTCGCCCGGTTTCGGCTGACCGACGAAAATATAGCGACCGTTTCCGCCGAGCAGCGGAAGGGTCGCTTCGACTGCGTGCTTGTTGCCGGAAGTGTCGACGATCACATCCACGTCTTTCAGATTCAGTTTTTCGGTCAATTCTTCCTTGATACCTTTCTCCTTTGAATTGATGAATAGGTGTGCACCGAGAGACTCCGCCATCTTGCGCTTGCTTTCGTGAACGTCGACGAGAATGATGGGCTTGGCGCCGGCGATTACCGCCGCGTTCAAAAGATTGAGACCCAAGCCGCCGGCGCCCACAATCATCACACTCTCACCCGGCTTCACCTGCGCTTCGTTCTCCATCACACCAAGTGCAGTCGACAGTCCGCAGCCCAGCAGCGCACAGAGGTCATTCGGCGTCTCGTGCGGTACAGCAGTAAGCCGATTTTCCGACACAATCGAGTACTCACTGAAAGTGGTCACCTTGCCGCTGCGAATCTTTTTGCCATTCAAAATATAGGTCGGAAAATCGGCTTCGATCCCGTCACCCTTCATCCAATGCATCACCACCTTGTCGCCCACCTTCACATGCGTCACATCTGGGCCAAGTGCCTCGACAATACCGCAGCCTTCGTGGCCCAACAAATGCGGGACGAATTTCGCATTGCCTTTATTCCCCGCGATTTCCTGCAGCTGCGCCCCGCAAATACCACTCACCAGCACCTTCACCAATACCTGGCCGGAAGTGAGGTCAGTGAGTTCGACATTTCCGATAGCGAGCGGCGCGTCAATCGTCTCGAGTATGGCCGCTTTCATCGCTTTTTTGACGTCTTTCATTGGAATTAATGAGGATAAAATAGATATGGTATACTGACCGATATAGAGCCATATTATCGTAACAAACACCCTATGTCTAGCGTCATTTTGTATCACCATCTTGGGCTCGGAGACCACTTCATGTGTCACGGCATCGTGCGTGAATATTGCCAAAAATACGACAAAGTAGCGCTGTTTTGCTACCCCCACAACTACCCTTCTGTCGCCTTCATGTATCGTGACCTCAAGAACCTCAATATCATCCAGGGTAACGATGCCTTTGCTCGACAATACATCGCCAGCGAGAGTGGCAACGGTAGCGGTCCCGACCACTACGACGAAGTGAGGCTGATTGGTTTCGAATTCCTCGACGAATGGGGCGGTCGCCAGCTCGAAAAGCAATTCTACTCCCTCGCCGGCGTGCCGCTCGAGAAAAAATGGGACAGCTTCCATATTGAGCGCGATCCTGTACGTGAAAAGGCGTTGTTCGACAAAGTGGCACCGAAGGGCGACTATGCCTTCATCCACGAAGACCTGCCTCGACAATATCTTATCAAGCGTGACAAGATTGGCGCCGGCCTCGAAGTGTTCAGCCCGCAGCGTCAATTTACGGAAAACATCATCGACTACTGTCTGATGTTCGAAAAAGCCAAAGAGATCCACGTGATTGACTCGTCTTTCATGTTCCTCATCGACTGCCTTCCGTATGAAAATCCGACACAGAAATTGTTCGTGCATCGCTACTCGCGAGAAAATGACGAGTGGAAATTGCCGATCCTGAAGAAGCCGTGGACGATTCTCAGTGACTCACAGCAGACGCACAAGCCGCCGATGACTTGGGCGCGCGTCGTCGGCTACACCAAGTATTACATCAAGCGCGCCCTCCGCGCACTCGGACTGATGAAGAAATGAAATTTAGCATCGTCACCCCCGTCTACAACGGTCAGCGCTTCCTCTCCGAAACGATAGAGAGCGTGCTTTCGCAAGCGGGAGATTTCGAAATCGAATATATCGTGCAAGATGGTGGATCCACTGACGGCACTATCGCGTTGCTGGAAGAATGGCAACGAAAAGTCGATGAGGGTCTGGTGCCGGCGCGCTGCAAAAAAGTGACGATGCAATGGGCATCGGAAAAAGACGCTGGGATGTATGATGCGGTGAACAAAGGGTTCGCACGCGCCGGCGGCGATGTCTACGCGTACATCAATGCCGACGACATCTACGCCGCCGGCGCCTTCCAAAAAATCGCTGCTGTCTTCTCTGCGCGCCCAGACATTCTCTGGCTGAAAGGCATCACGTCTTTTATCGACGAACGCTCTGCCATTACCGAACGAGGACGATGCTATCTATACAACCAAGAGTGGATTGCTCGCGGGTTCTACGGCCGCAACGCATACTTCATCCACCAAGACAGCGTCTTTTGGCGTAAGGAGTTGTGGAATAAGGCTGGGGGTATTGATCCTGCATTAAAGCTTGCTGGAGACTACTCTCTATGGCTACAGTTTGCAAAAGTCACCCCCCTTTGGTCACTCGATGCTGAAGTAAGCTCATTCAGATCTTCCGTCGGACAACTCAGTACCAACATGAAACAATACAGAGAAGAACAAGCAACACTTTCTCGAGAGTCCGGCCCACTCAACAAAAAAGTAAAGATGTTCTTTTGGTTGAGATCAAAATTATCCTCGCCACTTTTCACTCCAATCTTTTCTTTCACCTACCGCACCCTTTTCCCAAAACGGAATCTGTACTATATTGCACTGGATGAACAGGGAAAGCCTGTAGAAAGAAAAGCCTCTTCGTATGTCATTTAACCTCCGACAATCGCTCAAGAAAGTGGCGCCGCTTAAGGTGACTGTAGTTTGCCTGCGCGCGCTAAAAAATAAGTATTCTTTTGCCACAAAACTCAGATTATTGTCCCGTTTTCTTTCTGAGTATCGAGCATTCCAAAAACTCCCGATCAACCCTCGGTTCATTCAGAAAACCGAAGACATCTACCCTCGCATCTACGACAATACGACAAACCACCACCTCGACCCGGTGTACTTTTTCCAAGGCTGCTGGTGTGCGAAAAAAATCTTTGAGCAGAAACCGTCCCACCACTACGACATTGGTTCTCAAGCAAGCATGGTCGGCATCATCTCACAATTCACGCCGACAACAATGGTAGACATTAGACCAATTCCCCTTTCCCTTTCGGGACTCTTTTTTGTCAAAGGAAGTATTCTTGAGCTCCCCTTCAAAGACGGCGAGATTGCATCGCTCAGCTCTATTTGCGTGATCGAACATATTGGCCTCGGCCGCTACGGAGATCCCCTCGATACCCTCGGTTCAGAAAAAGCACTCAAAGAACTGGTTCGCGTACTCGCTCCAGGCGGCTCACTGTACCTTACCGTGCCAGTGGACAGTGAAAGCAAGGTGTATTTCAACGCACATCGGGCCTTCACTCGCGAATACCTGCTCGAACTCGCTGCCGGCCTTGTCGTCGTCGAAGAAAAATATATTTACGGCGACTCTATGTATGAGACGTACGACCGAGCCCGTGGTTTTGGCACCGGTCTCTATCATTTCAAAAAGAGTCCGAAACATGTCTAAAAAAATCTCAATTATAGGGGCCGGCGGCAACGAGCTCGCCAACCAGCTCTGGAATTACGCCAGCATCTACGCATACTGCCTGGAGCGCGGACTCGACCTCAAAAACCCATCTTTTTTTGAATATGGCAGTAGCTTTGAAATGTCTGCGGCGCCCAATTGGCTTTTTAAAGTGGCTTTTTTTCTCCCTTTTGAAGACTACCGCGGCCGCAAGACCGCCTTCCGTCGCCGACTTTGGCGCAAAGCGTACTCTTGGTATGCTCGCGTAATGTTTCTAACCAAAAAGCAACGTATCTTTTCATACGAGCATCCAGACAACATCCCCTTCTATCTTGCACCGACCACATCGAAAGAGGCCTTGCCGGGACATTGCTCATACCTCGACGGCTGGCTCTTCCGCAACCCAGTCGGTTTGGAAAAATATCGAAATGAGATTCGAGCGTATTTTGCGCCAAAGCCCTCAATCCAAAAAACGGCGAACGATCTTCTGACACCAATCAGACAAAGATATCAGAATATTGTCGGGGTACATGTCCGCCAAGGCGACTATCGCACTTGGCGGAACGGCGCATACTTCATCGAGCAGAAACGAGTACGGGAAATCTTGAATGAATACCTACAGCACGCCGGTACTGCCGCGAAAGACAGCTGTTTCGTCATCGCCTCCGACGGCCCGATCGATGAATCAGTATTCGCCGGTCTCAACATTGTCGTCTCAAAAAACGGACCAGTCGAGGATCTTTTCATGCTCGCCCAGGCCGATGTCGTGATTGGCTCCAACAGCACCTTCGGAGACTTTGCGGCATACTACGGCAACATTCCGCACATCGTGATGACCAACGAACCAGTCGATTGGGGATACTATGCCGGAAAAAACACTTTCTTCCCCAACAAATATTGCACCTGGGTCCACTACTAGCGCTTCCGCCCGATCACATACAAATGAGTCGCCACTGCATCGGCGCCTGGCCACACCATGAAGAAGTAGTCGAGATATTTCAGGAGACCGAGCGGGATCATGAAGATATGGGCTAAAAGTGGTGCAATTGGCTTGTAGCCGAAGGAGAATAGGACTCCAAGCCAATATGCCAAAAACAGCAGAAGGGCGCTCCATGGGCCGGATCGCACGCCGGTTTCCACAATCTCCACCTCCATGCCAGCCATACGCTCGGGATCGGTAAAGAGGAATTTCAGACCGCTCACCGTCCAGCGATTGAAGTCGTCCGGCGAAGCATGATATGGGTGGATAAACGGCGCACTCACATAGAAATAGCCGCCCGGCTTGAGCACGCGCACCATCTCTTTCGCCACCAAATCAGCTCGTGGCACATGTTCGAACACTGACTCACTCACTGCCCCATCCACAGAACCAGTCGCAAAAGGCAGAGCTGTCGCGTCAGACACAATATCCACTTCAGGAAATGGAAAGACGTCGAGATTCACCAGATCCTTGCCGAGACGCTCCGGACCGGATCCAACATCGATCACCAACGGCTTCCCACCATTCATCTTCTCAACATGTTTCCAGAGGATGGACGGTCCATTTTTCAGCATCATCACTGGACACACCACCTGCCACACAGCGTAGTACAATTTCGGAAACTGTTTCAGAAACGATTTCAGCCAGTTGATCCCGGAGACATGCTCGTCTTCGTTCAATTCAAAGACTGCCTTCTCGATCAAATGCGGCCGACCGGCTTCATCGATACGAAAAAACGTACCGTCGACAGCGCGCAAACCTTTTTGCTCACCCTGAATAGCCGTAGCCGCAAGAACCTCCGAAGCAAGGGATTGCAATGTGTGCGGTGCACGCAGAGCCGCCTGGTACGTCTCCATATTTTTCACATTCTCATGAGCCGGCTTTCTGAGATGCAGCAGTCGGTCAGAAAAAATGGCAATGATCGCGTGAACCCCATCTCGGTAGCGGATCTTCTTGCCGTGCTCCACATCGCGTGGTGCGTGGGAAATCGGCCCTTCGGCGATCACGTATCCTTTGCGAATCGCTGCGAGTGTGAAGACAATTTCCGATTCAAAGCCGCCGGCCACAAAATACTTCCCCGCCGCTTTTGGAAAGAGCTTGTAGCACGTCCAGACATCGGTGAGCTTTTGTCCGTACATGAGGTCAACTAATTTAGTGATCAGCCACACACCAGCGCGGGGGATCAAAAAGCCTTTGCGTGCTACGTGAAAAAGGTTACGCGACCCATACACTGTATCCACGATCCGTCCATCAGGCAGTTTGGTGCCAATGAGTTTGAGCAAGCTCGGAATCTCAGCCGGATTGTATTCGAGATCAGCATCTTGGATGAGCAGGTAGTCGCCGGTCGCTTCGGCGATGCCGCGCTTCACCGCACTGCCTTTCCCGCCATTCTTTGATTGGAAACAGACCTTCAGACCAGGCTGCGTTTCGCCCTTTTTAGCCAACAGATCCTTCAAAATATCGACAGTTCCGTCGGTCGAAGCATCGTCGACGACAATGACCTCCTTCTCCCAGCCCACGAGCGGCACACTCTGTACTCGCTTCAGAATCTCACGAATCGTGGCCTTCTCATTGAAGCACGGGATGATGATCGACAATTTCATAGTTTCGACAGTATAGTACGCCTTGCCTCAAAAAGTCCATAGAACGAGAACATGAAGATGAACACCTCCACCGGTACGCGAAAACGGGCATTCACGCCGAGTCCGTTGATCGAGGTGGTGGCCATGAAGTACAGGACGATACAAAGTGCAAGTACGAGGAGCTTTTTGTCTGCGACTGAGCGGTTCCCGTTTTTGTCTTTTTGTGCAAGCGCGGAATATGCGCCCCGGAGAAAGAATACCGTGATCACTATCCAAAGAATGCGGAAGATGAGAATGAGGATCGCCGGAGAGAATGCGTAGTGGCTGATTGCCTTCAGCAAGGTCAGCGGCTCATGCAGTAGCAGCCACAAGGCAGGCTTGGTGAGAATGTTGGGCACGACAATTCCAGAATATTGCAAAATAGTGAGCATGCCGTCGTGGGTGAAAAAGGTGATGGTCGTGTTCGCCACAGATTGTACAAGGGCGGTTTTATGTTGGAAGATGGTCGCAAGAGCTTCAGAGGCGTACGTTTTGCTGGTCACCAAAGTGATACCGTTTTCATCAAACCCTGGTCGCTTTCTAATAGCATCGAGCTCAGTCTGAAAATTCGTGCGGTTGTCGATCGACAGAACAGTCGGGGCCAGATACACCGCGAGGTTGAATGCCGGCTGAGCACTCATCCCCCAAACGCCGAATTCAACCCGGTTTCGTACCAGCCATGGCATCAAGATTGCCATGAAGACAAGGACGAAGGCGAGCATCTGCCAAATTATCTTTTTCGTCATCGTCTGCCAAAAATACCAGAGCATGAAAAGCGGCACGAGGATCGGCACATACTGAATGGTCGGCTTCACCAAGGTCGCCAAGCCGAGGAACACTGCCGACCAGACGAGCATACGCCAACTCTGCTCCTTGAAAAATCGGAACAAGAAAATAAGTCCGAGAAGAAGGAAGAAAGTGAAGCACGTTTCCGAATACAAAAGAAACGAAAGAAGTACGGGGTATGGCGAAACGACCATCGCTACGCTTACCCATTTCGCGACACGATCGGCGTCAGCCAAAAAACTGCCCAAAAAGACCTGCCGACAGAGTCGGTAGCCGAACACCGGGATACAAGCACTGGCGATCAACTCAATGAAAACCACTGCCCAGTAACTCTGGAATACGAAGGCGAAGAGCGCGATGAGGTACGGCCACAGCGGTGGTCGTAGCGGGTTGGCACGGAAAGGCGGGTCCACTTCCCCAAGAAATCCGTGTTGTCGCAAAGCACTTTGACTCAATTCATACCAACCATCGTCGGCGTGGATCGTCGGGATCAAGGCGTATTGATTGTGTTGTAAGTTCACAAAAAATAGCACGAGACGTAACGCGAGAGCGACACCAAAAATGATGGTCTCCCAGCGATATGTTTTGAAAAAATTCTTTAGCGTGAGTTTCATGTGAATGTATCCTGTGCTATTCCGCTATTTCTGCCGATGGACAAAAGCGCAAATCTCCGCGGCGCGGGCCTGCCATGTATTTGCCTTCACCTGCTCAAATGCGGCCCTTGCGAGACTATTGGAAAGCGCTGGTTCGTCGATCATCCTGGAAATGCCTTTCGCGAGTGCCTCTGCGTCGTCGGCGGGTACAAAAAGGACTGAGTGATCGTCGGCAATCTCGCGGATAGACGGAATATCCGAAGCAACAATCGGCCGATTGCTCGCCATGTACTCAAACAGCTTCATTGGCGAGGTGTAGTATTTAGAGATATCTTCCTTCGCGGTATTTGGGAGCACCAGGACATCGGCAGCCTTCTGCCACACAGGGATCTCGGTGTGAGGTCGGTGACCGATCACCACCACCTTGCCGTTCGAGATTACTTCGGCGTGTCGAAGTTTGAAAGATGCAACATCAGCCGGTGTTCCGCCGACAAAGATCGTCTTTGTATTAGGAGATAGCAGAGCGCTCGCAGCAGCGAGAGTGTCGACTCCCTTCCAGCCATAGAGATGTCCTGTGTACATCACCAGCTTTGTATCTGGTGCGAGAGCGGCGATCCATGGATGTGCCTGAGTCAGCTGCTTGCGAGCCTCGACCTTCGAAAGCGGTATCGCAAATTGTGTGATGTCGACGGCATTTGCCCGACATAGGATTTTCTCCGAGTCGATTCCGAAAAGGCTCTGTGCTTTTTCGGACTTCCAGCGATTATGGATCAATACCCAGCGCATCCGGCACAGAAAGCGGACAAAGAAAGCATGGCCACTCTCTGGAAAATCATGCATCTCGTAGAATGTGTTTTTTGAGAGGAAGGACAGTGCCAAAAGTGGCAGCCATTCATTTGAGAAGAGTATGGTCTCGGAACGCGTCGCTCTTTTGGCAAGTCGGATGGCAAAAAAGTAGGTGCACGAGAGGCTGAAGCTGGCGAAGCTGACAAAGAAGGCTATTTTTCGTGTGGTCGAAAAGCGGTTTACGAATGGCAACCAAAATAGATCGATGACGGGTAGATACTCGACCCCGAAGGTGGCACGAACGCCGTAAAAGGCCGAGGCCGACTGCTTCGAGCGGCCGAGGCGTCGAGGCGCCACGATGGTGGTCTCGAGTCCCTGGCCAGCAAACGCCTCGGCGCTCTTCGCGGCAAACAAAGCCGCGGCCTTCTCGCTCGGAAACCTCCCATGAAAAATGAGAAAAAGATTACGCATGTGCAACGAAAATATACCCCATCGGATAGCGTGTACGCAAACCCGGCCGCAGCGCCAGGACTATGACATCGGCCCAATAATAGAACGGCAGCAAAAGCGGTCGCAAGAAAATCGGCAACGACAACACAATATTGTTGAAATTCAGCAAGATCGGTCCAGCACCCACCTCCCGCACGGCCACCTTGGAAAAACCGGCCTCCCCAAAAATACGCACGAGCGATTCCTTGGTGTATCGAAAATAATCATGCGGATCGGGATGATAGTTTATCAAAAAAGGCACGAAGCCTATCAACGAGCCCCCCGGCTTCAACACCCGATGCATTTCTCCTGTCAAAAAAATGTAGTGGTAGATGTGCTCCAAAACGTTGCAACAGATCACCGTATCCACAGAAGCCGTAGGGTACGGCAACACATCTTTTTCAAAATCAATCTTGCTGATCGAAGCATCGAGCGCCTCAATTGAAACATCTCCTTCTTTTTTCAAAAAAGAAAAATAATCCGGATGTCGCCCACCACCAACGTCTACCACTTTCCTGCGGATTATCTCATCAGACAGAGACCGGTTCATCAACGCACGCAACACGCTCTGTCCTTTCGACACAGACTTCAATAAATACCAAAACAGAGAAATGTGAGAAGGGGCAATCATGACATCGCGGTAATTAGCCTTCCCACCAAGGTCTTCAGATTGTTTTCTTCCGCGACAGTCCTCAATCGCGCAATGATATTCGACCGTTCGGAAATACTGAGACTGAGCAACGCAGATAGCTTTGCCGCCAAGTCCGCAACATCACCTTCTTTGAATATACAACGTGAATCAATCACACCTTCCAGGTTGCGATTTGATACCAACACCAAGCTGCCACAAGCCATCGCCTCAAAAATCGTCTTGTCGTACATCCCGCTCGAACTCAAATTCACGCACACGTCATGCGACTGATACACCGCGACCGTCTGCATATTTGGAATACCTGCAAAAAACTTCACCTGCTCATCCAACCCTTCGCGCTTCACCATATCTTTCAAGCCTTCATAATATCCTACATCGGCCGGCAACGGGTCACCATACAAATCAAGTTTCACGGCCACGCCTCTTTTTGCCAACATCGAAACAGCCTCAATGAGCACGTGCGGCTTCTTCACCGGAGCCATGCGCGCAAGAAAAAGAACGTTTCGATTGACCATCGAGGACGCACCGGACGAAATCGATGAGGTCGGCCTAAAAATTTCCGTATCAATCCCCACCGGCATCAGCTTGGTCTTCTTGAAACGCGCAGTGTACGAATATTTCGAAGTGCAAAACACTGCGCCACAGAACATCGCCGCCAGATGGGTTCGCCAATCACCCGAATGATGATTGCGCCACATAAAGCATTTCTTGCCGAGCAATTTCCAGAGCCAGCCGCCGAGAAGCAAATATTCCTGATTCATATGAACAAACACAGCATCGTGGTCGGCACGATACTGCCACGCATAGCGGAAAAAATTCGCAATATACCCGCAGCGCGGCACACCACTTTCTTTGCCAAGCGACAGCACTCGCACATTGGGCGGTAAGGCATGCTCGCCTTTTTGGAGACAGATCACGGTCAACTTCTCCGATCGCTCGGCGAAGGCATGTAGCCAACCATGCATGAATCCAAGCACCGGGTCATTCTGATCGACTTTTTGGGTGATGATGAGGAGTTTCATTCGTTTGGCGCCCCCTTGGCCTTGAAGATAACGAAACGATACACAAAAAAGCTCACCACCGCAATGAGGAGCGTCACTGCGACCTGCGAGTATACCGGCCACCAACCGAAGCCGTCAACAAAGAGCTTCAGGAGACCGAAACTCGCCACCACACTCCAGCCGGAAAGAACGGCGTAGCTACCAAATTCGAAAGCGACTGTCTTCGTGTCGGCGGCGCGGAATGCAAAATGTTTTTGGAGGAAGAACCGAGCAAAAAAAGAGCATGTGTAGGCGAATGCTGCGGCATATAGATAATACCAACCGGCGTAATGCGTCAGTGCATACAGAAAACCGACATCAATGGCCGCGGCAGTGCCCCCGGCGATGCCATATCGTACAACCAACATACAGCGTTCAAGAAGTGGAAGTTGAGTTGGAGGCATGATAGAAAAATTAGCCGCGTGAAACCCGTGAACTCAACGCGGACAGCACGCCTTCTTGGTACGCCTTCAGATACGCCCCGTGGCTCGGGTAGGCATGCTTGCGCGCATCGCGCGCAGCAGCCTCGCCAAACTGTTCGCGCAATTCCGGATGCATGATGAGCTTGGTCATTTTGGTGAAGAGCTGATTTTCGGCTTCTTTCGCATTCCCTGCGCCCAATGGAAACACGTACCCATTTCGACCATCAATCAGCAGACTGCCGGCAATACCTGTGTCGCTGGAAATCACCGGCATACCGGCGAGCATCGCCTCCACCATCGTCATCCCATACCCCTCGAAAAGCGAAGTGGAAAGCAGAAAATCGGCCGAATGGAAGAAGGGCAATAAACGCCTCTGCCAGCCTACAAAAAGCACCTGGTGCTCAATTCCTAGTTTACGGGCCAAACGCTCAAGGTGGGGCCTTTCTGGGCCTTCCCCGGCGATAATAAGACCTGTTTTCGGTGCCACCCGGACCGCCTTGGCAAAGGCCCGTAAAGCGAGGTCCACCTGCTTCTCTTTGGTGAGCCGGCAGGCCATCAAACCTGTCGTTTCCCAATGCGGCAACTGTACCCAATCTGCCTCCCTTTCGCCACCCACTCGAGCGTGTACATCTTGCGAAAGCGCCCAGGCAAATGGGTCGACGTAGATCGGCAAGACTTGAATGTGATCTGGGTGCCAAACATGAGAACCCATGAGCGATTTTCTAATGCGCTCCGAAACCACTCGCACCGAAGAAGCGCGCGCCAGCACGGCGCGCGCAATGCGACGACGCATTCGATTCAACAAGCCGACGAAAGAGAATGTTGGCCAACAAAAATACGGAGACATAAAATCGGTATGCACCTGCACCTGCAACGCCAAGGCAAACTTATCCGCGAGTCGCTTCCCCACCAAGCCGGTCTCGAATGGATCCTGTGTGGAGATGACGATCTGATTCGACGGCGTGCGCTTGAGCAGGCGCGCGAGCACCGCGCGACCCACGCGCACGCCATCCCGCACAAAACACCAGCGACTCCACGATTGTGTGCTGTGCACCAAGACATTCTGACCGATCTGAATCGTCGCGGGCACAAGAACGCCACGTGACACATTCGACCCGCCCATTCTCGACGCACGTTTTCCAAAACGTCGGGTAAACAGCACAATGTGCAATTCGGCAAACAAATTACCGTACTCACGCATGCGGCGATGCGCCGGGCTCCCTTCTTTGAGAATAGAGAGATCGGTCGAGACCATCACTACCGCGGGGAGCTGGGAACGCTTCATGGACATATTATACCTTGCCCAACCAATCTTTCATGTTGCGAGCGACCAGCGACCAATCATACTTCTCGGCCACCATCGCCTTGGCATTGTGCACCAAGACATCACGGAGCTGTCGATCGTCCAATCGTTTCACCTGTACAGCGATACTCTTTGGATCCTCCACCTGACAGAAAAGTCCGGTTGCGGGCTTCGCTGCATACTTGCCACGCTCGGCTTCCATCTTCGCCGTCTGTTCAGGAGAGGTGAGGAAATCAACGATGCCGCCCACTGGCGTGGCAATCACCGGAATACCAGCCGCCATAGCCTCAATGAAGGAATTACCAAACCCTTCGGAAAGCGCTGGTCGCACGAAGACATCGGAGATGTGAAGATACTTTGGCATGTCTACGTGCGACACGTGGCCGAGAAATTGCACGCGGTCGGCGACTTTGAGCTCGCGCGCGAGCTGACGCAATTGATTTTCCAAATAGCCAACACCGAGAATGAGTAATTTCACCTGTTCTGGCAACAGCGCGAGCGCGCGAATAATATCCCCGACCGCATTCTTCACCACCAGTCGTGACGTCGTCACCAAAAATTCATCGGTATATTTCTTTCCCAGCGCGTCCTTCAACGCGGTCAGTTCAATGTCTGGCACGCGATGTGCAAAGTGCTCCACATCCACACCATTCGGCACCACTGCCACTTTTCCCGTGTGTCCCATCTCTGTTGCAAAGTCAGCAAGGTATTGCGAAATCGCCTGCACCTGATCGGCTCGCACAAAGATCTGTCGGAAGATTGGGTACAGCAACCCCACTCGCTTTTTAATATACGGAATTGGATCGCCTTCTTGCAAGGTGAGCAAAAAAGGCACCTCCGGCCGCAACCACTTGAAGAAGAGTCCTGCAAAGCCGGCATAGTTGGCCATCATCGCCCACGTCGCATCGTATGCTTTCTCTCGATGCAATTGTCGCGCCTTCCACGCTCCAATAAATGGCAACAAGTACTTGTTCAATTTCAACGGAAACTTCAATGAATCCGCTGAGTCGACACAATCTCCCGCAAAACCAACTCGGTGCACGTTCACATTGCCAATTTTCTCGTATTTCGGGAGGCGCCTGTCAAGCCGCAATGTCACCATATCGAATTCAATGTCCGAAGGCAAAATTCGGTCGGTGATTTCCTTGATCGCAATCTCAGCCCCTCCAATGAAGCGCGGATAGTAGACAAGGGAAAAAATGAGGATTCGCTTCATAGATTATGCCCATTTTACCGCAAAAGGTACCACCAGGCAAAAGCGAGCAGTATTAGCACGCCAATAGTGGCACCGTAGTAATTTAGCCTTCGCTCCTTCGCAGTAGTATCGAGCGCGATAATCTGCCCCTCACTACTGCTCGCCGTGAGGTCGATTGTCTGTGAAGCGTTGTCTGCCACCTTCGGTTTTGCTACCACCTTTGCCACCGCCCTTGTCGACTTTGTCACCGTTTTTGTCTCTTTAGGCGGAACGACCTTTGCAACCGTCTCCGAGGCCGTCGGCGAAATCTCTCGTTCAGATGAAGTCGCCACCACCCGACCGTTCAGATATTGCAACGTGATCGGCAGCTCTTTCGCTCGCGACACATCCGCATGCGCCATGGAAAACAAACTCGTGTCAATGTTCATTTCCGCACGACCAGACAAAGTGGAATGCTCCGGAAACAGGAAATCATTCCTGCCGTCCTGGTGTATCTTCAGGCCAAACAGATCAATCGAAGAAGTGTCTTGATTCAGGATCGTCAACACCTCCTGCGAATGCGCGACACTGAGCTGGGGCGAGCGAACCGTCACCTTCAAACGATCACTCGCGGAGTACACATCCGACGCAGCAGCCAAAAACACATCGTACGTCCCCGGTTGCGTATACGTGTGCAACACGTACTGTCCCTCTTTCGTCTGTCCATCGCCAAAATTCCAAACGTATCGAGCATTTTGCAACGGCTGTTTCTTCAAACCGAGACCCTGAGCGGAAAAAGCGGTCTCGACACCAGCAAACACCTCGCTTTTTCCGCTGATCTTGCAGAAGATTTGTGGCTCCACGGGAATACTCTTCGTGACGACAGGCGTCGCCATTTCAGCCGATACTTGAACGGGACTCGAGGTTTCCGCAGCAGGAGTGGCGGATGGCGGTGGAGAATCAGTCGTGCTGCTTGTGCCGCTTGTACCATTTGTGCTACTCACATCAGCGACACTGAGACCCCCACCTGGCGTCGGTACAGCAACGACCCACGTCATTACCCCTTCTGCAGAGATCTGTCTCTGCAGCGAATTGCCGTCACCAGCTGCGCCGATTGTCGGATCAAACACGAGACTGTCTTCATCGAAATCCTTGCTGCGCAACACAATGGGCTCACCGGTATTTTTGAGCGAAAAACTGCTGTCAAAAAGCGGGCCGGAGTAGGTTGACCAATCCACCAAAAATTTCGCTGGATCATCCGCAATCACCCCATACTGCCCCGCATCGAGCAGACCTGTACTCACACTGCCAAGCGCACTCGCTTTCAAGACATGTTGTACGCCTTCTTCGGACAATTTCATCGCGGACACATCAACCGGCGCACTGCCGGTATTGTGAATCTCGATCCATTCCCTGCCAGTATCCGTCCCAGCTGGGTCATACATCACTTCGGTAAATTCAATTTTTGCTTGTGCGACTACAGGAAAAACTGCTGACACGATGAGTGCCAAAACAACCGATATCTTTATATTCATTTTTACATTCTTCTACTTCTCCACTTCTAGCAGACGTCTGAGTTCATTTTCCGGAATCTCTTGTATGGTCTGTGCGGGTCGATGACTCGGAGCAATTGGAGCAACCGGCTCTTTTTTCGCAACCTGAACGGGGGCAGCTGATGGTGCCACCACAGATGTGGCCACAGTCGGCGGCGCCAGAGGACGCGGTGCCGCCTTGGAAATATCATTCGGATCCTTCTTCATCGCCGACGCAAGCGCCTGGCGCAAAGCCGAGATGTTCTCTTTGAGCGGACCAGTCTGAGAATCGGGTGTGGTCTTTGACTTAAGTTGACTCAGAGAGATTGGTTTCGCTTGCGACTGATGAAGCTGTCCCGCAAAAGCCGATGAAGGTGACGAAGGCACTGGGGCATGGTGGATCGCTGCAGGTTTCGGTGCAGGGATGACCATTGTTGTAGCGGAGCCAATCGGCTTGGCTGGTGCCACAACAGCTACCGGAGTCGAAACAACGGGCGCGATTCGTGCAACTGGCGCCGAAGCCGGGGCAGGCGCTGGAGCAGACACGGGGGCGGGGACAGAACGGACCTCGGCACGAACCGACGCAGGTCTTGTTTCAGGACGTACTTCAGTACGTGTTTCGCTGCGCGGCGTGAGAATCGTCTTCACCGCCTCACTTGGTCGCGCTTCCAGTCTCGACTCCGGCCTTGGCTCAGGCTTGAGCGGCTGATGCCATTGTTTAATCTCCTCCTCCACCTGGGCGCGCGGGCGAGTGAACAGCACACGAGACGCCTCTATCACCTCCTGCTTCATATTCTTCGCCGGCGGAGCGATGGGCGGCAATGTGGTGGCTGAAAACGGCTGAGAACTGATCCCGTCGATCATCAATTTCAGGTAGATCTGGATGTACCCAAGATTCACAAGGTCTTCCGCCAAAAACTTTGGTGCGAATTCCTTTTCAAGCACATCGGCATCATATGCACCGACACGGAAGGTGATCATCGTACCCACGTTGCCGAACACTGCGGCCCGCACCTCTTCCTCCATCTGTTCAATATACTGGTGAGCGATCGTGAGGTTCAATTTGTACTTTCGCGCCTCGGAAAGAATGTCAGCAAACGATTTGTTCGCAAACGACTGAAATTCATCCACGTACAGATAGAAATTCGGATGTTTTTTGAGATCGCTATCTGTGAGGTCGGCACGCGACATCGCCGCCAAATAGATCTTGGTGATCAACATACTGCCAAGCAGGTTTGCATTCGACTCGCCCACTCGTCCCTTCGATAGGTTCACGATGAAGATTTTCTTTTCATCCATCATCTTTCGCAGATCAAAAGAAGAGTTCGGCTGACCGATGATATTGCGGATCAGCGGGTTGGCAGTAAACTGCCCGATCTTGTTTTGGATCGCCGGCGTCGCTTCCGCGGCAAATTTCTCCGTGTACTTCGCGAATTCATCGTTCCAGAAAGACTTCACGGCCGGGTCACTCACATTTTCCACCACGCGACGACGATACTCTTTGTCGGCAAACATTCTGTTCACGCCGAGCAACGTCGCTCCCGGATATTCAAGCAAAGCCAAAATGGTATTGCCCAAAATATATTCCATACGCGCAGACCACGCATCCTCCCAGATCTTCTTGAAGGTGCTCATGAGGCCAGACAACACCAAGTGACGCTTGTCGAAACCGACATCTTCCATCACATTGAAGGCGATCGGGTGTTCGAGGTCGAACGGCGCAAAATACACTACGTCTTTTTTGCGCGATTCCGGAATATACTCGAGCAGAAGATCGGCCGTCTTGCCGTGCGGATCGATGAAGCAGATACCCTCGCCCGATTGGATATCCTGCACTGCCATATTTTCGAGGAGCGTCGATTTTCCCATACCTGTCTTGCCGACAACATACATGTGTCGGGTGCGATCTTTGCGCTTAATACCAAAAGGCACCCTCTTGTTGCGAGAGTCAGTCTGAGCAAAGTAGGTCACTTTGTTCTCATCCATATACGTACGGGAATTATATCAAAAAAACAGCACCGACGCATCCCACAAAACGGGGACACGCGGTGCTTGTTGACTTCGACCTCAGGCACCTGCCTGGGCGACGTTTCCGGCATACAGCCGGCCAGCGACACTGCGGGGATCTTGACGCGACCCAGGTTCGAGCACCGGGGCATCGGCGGCAAAATTGCCGAGGATTTGCGCGAGGGTCGCGAGACCGTGCTTTTTGGGTTGCGTCTGTTTCCCCACAGGACTCTGCGGGCCGGCTTTTGCTGTTGCCTTCGTCATAAACGAGCTTGTTTCTACAATTACTAGAGCGCGATGCCAGGAGTGACCAGCCACCCAGGCCACCTCAACTCCAACCCCATCCGCTCACTGGATAACAATTCTATACCTCTCCTAGACTGTTTGTCAATGGCCAGCCCTTTTCTTGTCCACAGCTAGCTTGTCGGCGAGCAGCGCGCCTTTCGTGTATTGAACTTTTGGGTCCCAGAGAATCCACGAAGTGAGTCCGGCATCATACACCGCCTTCATCTGTGCCTGCACCAATTCGGCAGTATACATAGCACCGAGATCGAAATCTTGGAGCCACGGACGGAGCTGCGCCATCGGCGTCGTGCTCGCCAACGTCTGAGCGGCTACAACTTTCTCCCGCGCCATCTCCATCGAATATTTCACCACTTGATACGGCTCGGCGGCCGGACTTTTCAGATTCAAAAAACCGGCCGGATAGTGCGACGGGTATACCATCGGCATAATGTAGTCGAAGTATGGCAAAGCTCGATTCAATACCTGCCCGATATTCAGATCACCTTTGTTGGTAGTGGTCATACCGAAGAGGTCTGCCGAAGTGACGATGCCGGTACCAGAGAGACGGCGGTGCAGGTACTCGAAAAACGCCTCAAGCACGTCAGCTTTCACCTTCCCTTCACTATAGGGGAAATAGATATCGTTCATGTCACCGTCGGAAGGAAATCGAACGTAATCAAAATTTAATTCGTCGAAACCATGAGCATATGATTCTTTGGCAATAGCAATCGTGTAGTCCCAAGCCTTCTTCGAGCCTGCATCCACCCAACCGATCCCCTTGTGATCCTTCCAGGCTGACAATTTGTCAGCGCGCTTCACAGAGATCGCCGGATATCGTTCAGCCAACAACGGATCCTGGAATACGGCGATACGGCCAATGACATACACATCGCGCTCGTGCAATTCATGGATGAATTGGTTGATATCGGTAATACGCGCACTGTCGGATCCTGCTTTCTTGAGCTCCGGATCGTTCACTGGGAAAGCAATGTGGCCGGTAGCATCTTTGATATCGATCACCACCGCATTCACTCCAGTGGCGTCGATGAGGTCGAGCACTTTGTCGCGCAACGTTTTGGTCCCCGCGATCCAGCTAGTAATGTAGATGCCTTTTAGCGGCTCCGGGGTGTCGAGATACGTCACTTTGACCTTGGTATTCGGATCATTTTCTCCGCCAAACGTCGAGAGTACCTGAGCGCGCTGCGACTGGACGAGTAAATCTTCCGCTGTCGGCAAACCAATGCCCCACGGATGCGGACCAAACCCTTCCCCGTATGCCGGATAAGCCTTTGGCAAAATGACGAACGCCAACACAAAAACCATTACGAGCGCGGCTATGATGCTGCCCAAGATCCACCGATCACGCACCGACATGAGTACTGTGTTGGATGCCATTCTCGCTATATGTTTCAGTTACCCGCTCTCCTTTCCTCGAAAGCAGAGAGCTGATGAGGATTTGCCGATGGAGAAGGTAGGTAGCGAGGAGCGTAATCAATGAAAGCAAAAGTGCGAGATTCGATTTCCAGGTTGTGGGAATGCCGCAAAACGGTGAGAAGAGAAAAAGAGTGAGCGCTGCTGAAGAAAAAATGATTCTGATCTTCAATTTCATGCGCCCATCATATCACGAAATCTGCCAAGTCCAGGCTGTGTATTATGCTATACTGTTGAAAATTTCATGAAGGCTCCGACCCTCTACGTCACCCGTGATATCGAGCGCGCGACCGGCTTCGCTTCCCTGCCGGCCGGCTATTATATTGTCGCCAATGTCAGTCCGTATGCTGAGGCAGTACAAGCAAAGTACCCTGAGCAGGTGTTGCTTGTGCGAAGTGAGAACATCGCGACAAAAGGTAGTAGCGCGCAACTCGACACAATTGACCTTTTGGAGCATCCAGCTACTTCAGCGTTTGTGAAAAATATTGCAAAGGCGCATGGCAAGAAGCCAGCGATCGTCGTATTCAAAAATACGTCACGGATCGAGCGTTGTGTGCGCGAAAAAGGCTGGCGACTTTTGAACCCTTCCGCCTCGCTCGCTGAACACCTCGAAAACAAGATAACCCAGGTCGCCTCGCTCGGCGCCGCGGCTCGCTTTCTAGTCCCTGGCACTCGCCTCGCCATCTGTATGGAGCTCGCATGGGAAGGCGTACCTTTTGTCTTGCAATTTGCCCATGCGCATACAGGTGAAGGGACTGTGTTGGTGCAGAGCGTCGAACAGCTCGCTGAGATCCAAAGACAATTCCCTCAGCGCGAGGTGCGCATGAGTCCATTCGTGAAAGGATCAATGTATACGAGCAACAACTGCGTGGTACCGATTAGGCGCATGTTCAAAAACGGTTTCGGTTTGTTCGGCGCTTTTTCTCGACCGAAGACACTCGTCGGCAATATCAGCTATCAAATCACCGGCCTCGCACCGTTCACCGATCTTCCTTTTTCAACAGTGGGCAATGACTGGAAAAAGGGGGCGGCACTTTCGGCGGAGCTCCGCAAGCAGTATGAGGAAATGGCGCGCGCCGGCGGCGCGCGCCTGGCAGCATTAGGCTGGAAAGGTCTCTTCGGCATCGACGCTATTCTCGAAGAATCCACACAGCGCTTCTACCTCATCGAGATCAACGCCCGCCAACCAGCTTCGACCACTTTCGAATCAGAGTTGCAGAACGATGCACGTGGCAGAAGCGGCGCTGGCGCCGACGCTACCTCTTCTGCCGCCTCCATCCTCACCACCTTCGAAGCGCACCTCGAGGCATTGACTGGTGAAATTGCCGATAACGCACAACTGCAAAAAATCAGCGATGGCGGCCAAGTGATCCAGCGTCGCACCGCCTCAATCGCCGCCAAACTGAAGGATTCTCAGAATTTCGTGCGCGAAACAGCCGAAGCGTTGCGCGCCGAAGGCTACACCGTCCTTGAATACGCCAACACCAAGCCGAATAGTGACCTGCTTCGCATCCAGAGCAAAAAAGGTATAATCGACTCACCATTATGCAATCCAACACATTGAGTGTTCCAGCTCGTACTGCCATCGAACAGTACCTCTCCCTCCCCTCGCTCGAGGTGCCGGCACCGTACTACAACAATCGCCGACACAAGTTGGTCGCCGGTCTGCGTGCCCTCGCCGGCAAGGGTTTGCCAGAAGAAATCGTGGAAGAAGCTGAACTATTTTCGATTCGAGAAAAAGTGAACCTTGCGAGTATTTCATGGACCGATAAAACCAAATTCCTTGTCGATCACCATCTCGGTATTGACTGCTCCGGTTTTGTATATCACGTCCTCGATGCGGAGAGCCGAGCGCGGGGCGCAGGCGCGATGCATTCGCACATTTCGTTTCATCATCGTTCGTTTTTGCGACGACTCGTCGCCCGCCTCCGCCCCGCGCAAAACGCCGGCGCCATCACTTTTGCCCAGCCTACCAATAGCCGCGAGGTCGACCTCGCCGAAGCAGAGGCGGGCGACTTCATTGTCATGACCCACAACTCCGACGCGCGCTCATTCGACCACATTATCCTCATCACCCACGTCGACAAAGCCACGACCCACACCACCCTCACCTACACCCACTCTATTGCTTGGCCATCAGACGGTATGTACGGCCACGGCGTACGCACCGGCACTATCACTGTCACCGACCCTCTCATTAAGCTCGCCGACCAGGTTTGGGAAGAGCATGGCAAAGCTGGCGTAGAAAACTATACCCATGGTCGCGCCGTGAAGGCCGAAACCACCTCGCTTCGGCGCTTGAATTGGTTCTAGAGCTACGTCCTGTAAAAACCCTTGGAAAATAGCCATTTTGTGCTATCCTTTTCCCTATCCATGGAGTATCTGAGCATCGCGCAAAACAGTCTCTCGGACCAGATTGGTTTCGCTATCGGCGCCTGTATTTTCGCCTTCCTGTGGGCGCCGCTCCTCACGCATTTTTTGTATAAATACAAGATCGTCCGCCAAAGCCAATACGACCCATCACTCGCACTCGAATCTCGCCGCGACAAAGTGGGTGTGCCGGTGATGGGCGGCTTGCTGGTGATCGTAACAGTGGCCCTTATCACTTTCACTTTCAATTGGGATCGACACTTCACCTGGATGCCGATCGGCGTCATGCTCCTCTCTTCGGCACTCGGCGGCATCGATGATCTCCTCAACATTTTCGGCACCGAACGCCGCAATCGCAAACTCTCACAAACCCTCACACTCATTCGTGTGCACAAGCTCTGGTATGTACGACTTTGGCTCATCGTCATCCTACCTTGGGAGATCTTCAAGCGCGCCGCGACCATGCTTTCGCGCCATCCGGGCAAAGGAGTGCACGTACACGAGAAACTCCTGCTCCAATTCCTCGCCGGTGCCGCGGCTGCTTGGTGGATCTATTTCAAACTCGGTGAAAATTGGCGCGTCATCAATATTCCATTCGACGGCTCGTTGAGTCTCGGCTTCTGGCTGATCCCGCTCATTATTTTTGCCGTGATGTTCACTGCCAATGCGGTAAATATCTCCGACGGCATGGACGGCCTTGCCGGCGGCATGCTCATCACCACTTTCGGCGCCCTCACCCTGCTCAGTTGGATCAACGATTTCAGCTCGATGGCCGTACTCAACGCCACCACCACCGGCGCACTCATCACTTACACGTATTTCAATATCAAGCCCGCGCGTTTCCAAATGGGCGACGTCGGGTCGCTCGGTCTCGGCGCACTATTGGCCATAAACGTGCTGGTCCTGAAGCTCATCATCGTCCTGCCCCTGCTCGGCTTCATGTTCTATGTCGAAGCATTGTCAGTGTTGATTCAGATCGCCGTCCGCTCACTGTTTGGCAAACGCATTTTCAAGATGGCACCAATCCATCACCACTTCGAGCTGAAGGGGTGGAGCGAAGAAAAGACCATCATGCGTTTCTGGATCATCCATCTCATCTTCGTCGTCATCGGCGTGTGGGTGGCGATGCATTAATTTTTACATATGAACACGAATTGGGTTTTTATCGCACTTCTCGCACCACTCTTTTGGGCAATCGCGAACTACATCGACAAGATAGTGATCAATCGTTATCTTGTTTCAAGTATCACCGGCGCTGGTTCACTCATAGTCTTTACAGGGATGACTGGATTTCTAGTTGCGGCAGTAATTGCCTTAATTCATGGAGATATTTTTTCTATTAGCTACAGCCATGCTCTTATCATCGTTACAGCAGGGGCAATGCTAGTAGCATCCTTCATCCCCTATCTATATGCACTTCAAAAAGATGACCCTAGCGTAGTCGTGCCACTTTATCAGCTAATTCCAGTATTCAGCTACTTTTTGGGCTTCATATTTCTTCAGGAAGAACTAAGTTTTCAGCAAGTAATTGCTGGCTTGATTGTGATCGCTGGATCCATAGGCATATCACTAGATCTAAAAAGGGGCTTTTCCCTAAAAATCCGGACACTGTCCTTGATGTGTTTGGCTTCTCTTGGAGTGGCCGTAAATTACCTTGTCTTCAAAATGATCGCCTTAGAAGGTAACTTTTGGACAACCGGTTTCTGGGAATACATGGGAGCAGGTATATTTGGACTAGGTCTCCTTATTTTTTACAAACCCTATCGAATCGAATTTATTACTCTGATCAAGAAGAACCGCCTCATTGTGCCTAGCATGAACGTGCTGGGAGAACTCTTGAACTTAAGTGCAAAACTATTGATGAGCTTCGCAACGCTAAGTGCCCCTCTTGCTGTGGTAACCCTAATAAACGGGTTGCAACCTTTTATCATTCTGGTGCTGGGGATTATTCTCACATTAGTATTCCCCAAGTTAATTCAGGAAGACATTACCAAAAAGACCCTTATTCAAAGAAGTTTCTCCTCAGTTGTAATGTTTCTTGGTATTTATCTATTGTTTAAATAATCACCATGTCATACCTCAACTGGAACACCGAAATCGTCACTGACTTCAGCCCGGCAACGCTCGATGCTTTGTATGAGCAAGGTTATGTGGCAACGCGTGTCGACAAAGGCACCTTCAACCAGACCCGCAGCGTCCGCATCCGCCTCGCGGACTTTGAGCTGTCGAGCGAAAATCGCCGCATCTTGCGAAAGGTGGAGAAAGTGACGCTCGAAGCACATCCACTGCCCTACACCGACTACCATTGGTCTATCCACAAGCTCGCGAAAGATTTTTATACCACCAAATTCGGCGAGGACACCTTCAGTGCGAACAAAGCGAAGGAGCTGCTCACTGAGGCGGACAAAAGCAGCTTTAATGCCTTGCTGGTGTTTCGAGAAGGTACTGCAAGCGGCTCGGAAAAAGGCCGCGTTCTCGGCTACTGCATCGCCCTCAAGACCTCGACCCTGCTCCACTACAGCTACCCTTTCTACAAGCTCGATGAAGAGACTGCTCCGGGCGGCGCACTCTCGAGCCTCGGACTCGGCATGATGACCAAAGCGATCGAGTGGGCGAAGACCGCCGGACCGAACGGCCAGAGCCTCGAGTATGTATACCTCGGATCGCTCCAGCGCCCGACGGACACATACAAGCTGCAGTTCTCAGGCCTCGAATGGTTTGATGGCGAAAAATGGTGGAAAGATATTGAGCCGCTGAAGGAGGTTTTAAAATAGCAGAAATTTAAAATAAGAAGGCCCCGCGCTGCAAGCAGCGCGGGGCGGTGGAAACTGACAAGCTGTTCAGAGGACGTAGTGGGCGCCAGAGTGACGCGTGTGATCCTCGAGATGGTCAAAACTCAAGAACCAGGTCACGCCGCGCTCATTCCTGGAGCGAGTAAATTGGCAGGCGTAGTAACTCCTCCCATCCGAGACGATCGCAAAATTCTTCGCCCCGTCTGTCCGACTGAGCAGGTAGTCACCCTTCTCGGAACGACGGATCAAGTCAATGATGTGCAATGGCGACATCACGGAACCCGCGGCAAAGGTGTGCACTTGTGACTCCTCACAACCAAATTTGCCTTCCTTCACAAGGGAGAGAAACTCGTAATGGTTGAGCATCCAGCAGAAAGCTCGGAAAGAAGCGGCTCGACGCCGGGGATAGCTCGGGAAAACAGTTGCCAGCGAAAGACCTTTCGGGAAACTGTCTGGGTGCTCATGCGTCTTAATGGTGACGTCCTTGATCTTGCCCGGTAAGACATTACCCAAAGTGCACGAGGGAACCCCCGGCAAGGAGATATTCTGCCGGAGCGCAAGGATCTGAGCCTGAAACACCTCAAAAGATTCCTGGAGGCGCGTCGTGATGGGCTCCAAGATCAGCGACTGCGGATTTGAGATCAGACGTTGCATCTGGGATGCTGGCATCCATTTCAAGCGATCCGGAAGGGACCGGCTCAGGTGACCCATCAGTTCTTTGATCTGCCGCGGGGTTGCCGGCATTTCTGTGGTTATTCTAGGAGACATGACTGACTCACTTTCTCAATGATCGTTCGTCCTTTCCCTGCGGCCCCCAAAAGAGAGCCTTGGAACAGTTCGGGTACTCCTGATCTGCGTTGCAGACTACCACACACAGACGGACAGCGTCAATTTCTGTATCTCACGCATTTGACTTTGAACTCAGCGAGGAATAAAATATCGCGAGTAGTATCTTAAAGGTAGATGCCAGCAATGTGCTTTTGAAACGCAGGAAGGAGTCTGCAAACTTTGACCAGACTCAACTCTGGCCGATGATATGATGAGGGATAGACCCACCTAAGACGTGGCCATTCCGCCCCTCCAAAAGCACGTTATTGGCACCTACAAAAAAGAACGAGGCATTGTTCTCGGGAGCGAAAGTCAGAAAGGCTCGCTGCGGAGGTTCCAACAGGAACTTACTATGAGGGGTACGCCGACCCTCCACTCTCGAGAATAGCGCCCTGTTCTTTATACGTTCGAACAAGTCTCTCGAAATCACTCCTTTTCGAAAAGTGGAGGGAGATAATATCTCGCACTTCCCCACCACTATCCAAGACGATCATCACGGCCTTATTGGAATCTTGGAAGAACTTTCCCAACAATGATGAATCTTTGTACTTTTGAACAGGATTTACGATATTAAGCTCAGGACTCAATAAGACCTGTGGGGCTTTCTCCACAAGATAGCATATATCTTGTCGGCTATTTCCACCCCTGAGCCGGCTCTCAATAAAATGTTTGAATGATCTTCTCGAGAACTGCGCCTTACAACCAATAGGAATAATGCCCGAGGGATCACTGATCAACTCTCCAGACTTCATTGCAATAAATTCCTCGATAATTTTCTCTATCTCATCCACCTAATAAGCGTAGCAAAGGGGTGATAGAGAAACCGCAAAGAAACGATAAGGAAATCGTGAAGAAATGTTCAAAAAAGCCTAAATTACGCTATACTACCCAAATGTACTCAATGACCCTTCCGCCTAGCCACGCAATGTCGACTGGCTCAGCGGCCAATGTGCCAAAACACCTCCACATCATCGGTATTTGCGGCGTAGGAACCGGTGCTTTGGCCGTGGCCTTTAAGCGCGCTGGCTGGAAAGTGACCGGTAGCGACAAAGGCTTCTACCCGCCCGTCTCCACCACGCTCACAGAAGCGGGTATCTCATATCACGCCGGCTGGCATCCGGAGAAAGTCGGCATGCCGGATATTGTGGTAGCGGGCGGCGCGGGCACCAGTCTGCAAAATCCCGAAGTGATGTATGTGAAAGAAAAGGGTATTCCCCTCCTCTCTTTTGCCGAAGCGATCGGCCAATTTCTCGTGAAAAAGAATTCGATTGTCTGCGTGGGTACCTGGGGCAAAACCACTTCGAGCGCGTTGTTGGCTTTCATCATGGAGCGAGCCGGCATGGCACCAAGCTTCTTCTCCGGTGGTGTGGCCGTGGGCCGAGATGCCGGACAGATCACCGAGAGCGACTGGAGCGTCGTCGAGGGTGACGAATATCAAGCGGCGATCTGGGACAAAAAAGCAAAATTTTTCTATTACAAACCGACCCATCTCCTCCTCACCGCCATTTCCTGGGATCACGCCGACCTCTACCCCACCGAAGCCGACTACCTGAAAGCTTTCGAGAAACTCCTCGACCAAGTGCCTTCGAGCCTACGTGAGAAACGCGTTGTCGCCTGTGCGGACTCGCCTTTCGTGAAGATTTTGCTCGCCAACAAACACGTCCAGCACGTGAGCTACGGCAAAGATTCTTCCACCGACTACCGATATGAAAACGTGTCGCACACGAAAGCCGGCTTGAGTTTTGATATTATTCATGCACCGGATGCCAAAAAGTACGCGATCGTTAGTCCGATGCTCGGAGCATACAACGCGGAAAATATCACCGGCTGCTTCGCAATGGCTCGCGAGATCGGGATCGCACCGGAGGTCGCAATATCAGCGATCAAAGAATTTGCCGGACTGAAACGCCGCCTGGAAAAACGCGGCGAGAGTGCGCGAGGCACAGCCATCGACACCCATGCTCCGACGGCCGACAAAGCGAAGGCCGGACTCGAGAGTGTTCGTGAGGTATACAAAGGTAAAATCGTCGCTATTTTTGAACCCAACATCGGCGGCCGTCAGCGCGCTTCGCAAGCTATGTATGCCGGTGCCTTTGCCGCAGCAGACCTTGTGCTCATCCCCCGCCTCACTAAATTGAAGATTGATGCGACACTCACCGCCGAAACACAGCCGCTCGAAGGTGACGAATTGGCAAAGATTCTCGGCAAGGATACACAGGTGCGATACATCGAAGACGATGAGAAGTTGGTGAACGAGGCAGTTCAGGAAATGACCAGCAAGGAGGATGTAGTCATCTTTCTCGGCTCACACGGCTTCCGCGGGATGATTGAGGCGGTGGTGGAGAAACTCAAGACTAATTAGCCTCCTGCTCGATCACAAACTCATTCCCATCTGAATCGGCAATCACTCCGTCATACCAGCCCCAATGCTGTTTCATCGGTCCGTGAACGACCGTCGCACCGAGAGTCACAGCGTCTTTCATAAAAACAAAAATGTCTTCGACTCGGAAAGTGCAGGATTTCCTGGTGCCGATATTTTTCTGCGCCCAATCCGGCGAGCGGTAGTCGGCATTTTCTTCGATATTAAATTCGATATCACCCAAGGTCGCCGAAGCAAACGGCGGACGGAACTCATCGAACTTCAACCCGAAGACTTTTTCATAGAAAGGCCGCGCCTTATTCAGGTCCGAGACACCGATGAGAATAGTACTGAAAGTGACTTTTTGCATGTCGGATTACTTCCCCTCATCCGCAATCTCCACATCGACCTTGCTGTCCTCGCCGATGCTCAAAACATGGAGCGAGATACCGCAAACATTGCACTCGATCACGTGGCCCGCAACGACATTGGGAAAGGCTGACAAGTCGACTTCGTTCTTACATTCCGGACAGGTGCATGTGTGTTTCATGCTTTATATCTTACTAGAAACGGTGTAGTATTCAAAGCATGGTCACCCCCCAGATCTCCCACGAAAAACTGGCCAAAAAGCTCGGTCTTTCTGGCTCGCTGTACCTGAAACGCGAGGATCTCCACCCTCTGCGCTCGCACAAGGGACGCTCTTTGCCGCGGATGATTGAACACTACGCCAAAGCCGACGCGCGCGATTTTGCCATCTCCTCTTCAGGCAATGCGGGTATTGCCGCCGCCATGTATTGCACCAAACACAATACTGAAAATGTCGGCGATCTGTATCGACTCAAAGTCTTCATTGGACGAAATATCTCGGATGAGAAACGCCGGATTCTTTCGGAACATGCGAGTGGCTCAATCCAAATCACGCAAGTGGACCGACCTTTGCAGACTTTTTTGCAAGCAACCAAAGATCCGAAAGTGACAGGCCTCCGACAATCTACCGACGACGTTGCCCTCGAAGGCTACGCTGAGCTCGCTCGCGAGTTGGCGAAAATTCCTTCCCTAAAAGCCGTGTTCATGCCGGCCTCTTCTGGTACCGGTGCACAGGGATTGTTTGAAGGGTTCAAAAAACTACAGACACAAGACACGGGAAGCGCGAACTTCAAAATTCCTCAGATTCACATCATTCAGACCGAATCGTGCCACCCCATCGCGGACATGCTCGGTACTTCCCTCTCCGGTGCCGCGAATGAGGGTGTGCTCGCCAAAATGCGTTCGATCGTGAGTCCAAAAATGCAAGGCTCGATCGCAGACGCGATTGTGGACACAGTTGGTCACCGAAAAGATATGCTCAGCAAAGAGGTGCTAGAAAGTGGCGGAGCGGGCTGGATCATGACAAATGACGAGATCGCAAAAGCAGTGGAAATGCTGCGCGAAGATGGCGTGCTCGCCTCTCCAAATGGCGCATTGGCAGTATCAGGACTTTCAAAAGCCGTGGCGAATGGTTGGAAATGGGATGGAGCGGTGGTCTGTGTGGTGTGCGGGAAGTAAGAGAGAAATTTTATAAAAAGAAACTCCCACCCGGTGCGCAGCACGGGGTGGGAGGATCGAACTGCGTTCGGAGCGGCTCAGACGAGCTGGAGCGCGTTGCGTCCGCGGAGACAGTTGTGGCACTGACAGTCGAGCGGGAATTCGGCTTCGAGTTCTTCGCGGAGGCGACGACCGACGGAAGGCGGGATGCGCTGCGCGCTGCACGGAACATCATTCCCCTTCGCCATACGGATACCCTGAGTCGTCGTGACAGGCGGCGCCAGATAGACAGGCTCGCCGTCACCAACATCGCCACCCTGACCGTCGAGGCCGAGGATGAGCAAGAAGCCGGGTGCAATCATCACCGCAGCAGAACCGTGTTGAGTCGACAACAACATGTTAACCTCTCAAGTGGCGAGAAACTTCTTCCGAACGTCGGAAGAAAAAGATTCCACAGTTTGTTTCTCTTTTCGTAACTGAGCTGTATTGTAGCACCCCTCAAGGCACTTGTCAACAATTACAAAATATGGCCTATTTTTGAGGCCCTGCCCCACTTCCCGAAATCAAACTTTTCACCGTAATCAGCTCTTCCAGGAGCGACCGAAGCTTCTTTGTGTCTTCCTCATCCACCTTCACCTGACAATCAAAATCTGCCAACTTTCTCAGCAGCATTTTATACAGGTCATTAAAATACAGCTCCAGCACTTTACTCCTTTCGGCCGGCACTTTCCCGTCTCGCAGCAGTGAGATCACTGTGGCGAGCACATATTCATTTGTTTGCAGCATATTGTGTCTATTTTTATCCGAGCGCAGTTTTTTGCGCGTCGCTTCGTATTCTAGTTGTAATCAACACTCACGCTTGCGAAAGAATCTTTCCCGACGATGACGTGGTCAATGAGATGGATCCCGACGATCTTCCCTGCTGTCACGAGCTGCTTGGTGATCTCGATATCTGCCTCACTTGGCGTCACGACGCCCGAAGGATGGTTGTGCACAAGGATCACCGCCACAGCACCGTACTCGATGCCTGGCTTGAACACTTCGCGAGGATGCGTGATGCTGGTATTAATCGTACCTATCGAAATAGTCTCGTCATGGACAATGCGGTGATGCGTATTGAGATAGATACCGCGGAGATGCTCCTTTGGCAATTCGCGCATATCCTTCGTATACTCAAAGACATCCTGCGCAGTGCGGATAGTGGTGAGCGGTCCGTCTTTCTTTTCGAAGAAACGTCGGCCCAATTCACCCACGGCCACGATCTGCATCGCTTTGATAAGCGGTATGTCGAGACTCTCGGAAAGCTCTTTTGCGTTGGCGCGGCCAATGATCGCCCGGTCGCCGTATTCCTTCAAGATTCGCGAGGTCATTTCCATCACCCCCTCCTTGGTAGTGCCCGTACTCAGCACGACGGCCAACAGCTCATTCGTAGTGAGCGAGCTTGGACCGTTCTTGAGCATTTTCTCCCGCGGTTTGTCGTCGGAGGGCATGTCCTGCACACGCAAAACATACTGTTTTGGCTGCCCAGGAATAGGCTGGCTCATGATCAAATTGGAATCTCGAATGGTGTATGCGACGTTCATGGCCATAATAGTATCACATACCTCCGCTAAAGAAACTGCTAAAAAGTGTTCAAGAAAGAGCTGAGAAGTGGTAGAGAAATGATGAAGAAAGAGTAAAGAACAACATCAGAAGAAAACCGCGAACGCCTTGGCGTTCGCGGTTTGTGATCGGCCAATGACCGACCTTCGACACATGTTCCACTACCCCGCAAACACCGGAAATGGTCCGAACTGGATGCATTTTTCCATGTGTTCTCGCGCTCCAACCAGCGCTCGCTCGTGCGCGGCAAGCTCAGCGGACCCACTTCCGCTCTCGCTCTCGATAGCGAAATGGTAGGTGCCGTTCTCCACATGGAGCGAATGGATGAGGCGGAGATTGATGTCCTCCGCTTCAAATGGCCGCAACACCTTCACCAATGCGCCTGGCTGATGCTTCACCTGGAAGACGGTGAGCGCTCGATATGGAGCCAGCACCGTCACCCGACGAGATGGCGGCAATTGGCACACTCTTGGTCCCAGATAGAAGAAGGTAGTGATCGCTTCCATGTCTTCAAAAGCCACGTCGAGGATCTCGAGGCCATACTTTTGAGCAGCTTGTGCCGGACCTAGTGCAGCCACACCCTCGTGAAGACCTGTCTTCGAGACATCCTCGGCGGCCTTGCCGTTGCTCGGCGAATTCACCACCGTAACACCGAGCGCCTTCAGTCGCTGCCGACAAGCGCCGATCGCTTTCGGATGTGCGATGACGGTCTTGATATCTTCCAACCTTGTACCAGGCAGGACCATCAGCGTGAAATGGATTTTCATCCGCAGCGCACCGATAATTTCAATCGGGCAGGCTTCAGGGTATCCCCTCAGCAATTCGATGAACGAATTGACCGGTGGATCCACCCTGCCTTCGGCTTTGGTCTCCATGGCGATTGCACCGTAACCACCTCGTTCGAGGAGGAGTGGCAGGACATCTTCATTTGCCGCGGCCAGCGCCAAGGTGTTTCGCAGGTCATTTGCTGCTGGCCCGCCACACAATGCAGCGAGGCGGTCGTATGCGAGAGCGCTGAATGTCGCGCCTTCGGGTCCCAAATAGGTGATGTTCATGTGGTTTCCTTTCTTGGTTGCTTGCGTATTCGGTTTTCAAACAGCTCTGTCCAAAACAAAAAACCGGCCAAGTAGGCCGGTTTTTTGTTTAGGAGAAATCTACAACACTAAACCAGCCTTCCCTTTGCAAAGCTAAAAGCCCAGAAAGTAAACGCTGATTTGTTGGTCGTAATTTTCATTACTTTTCAATAATACTCCGGAAGTCGATGCCTGTCAAAGCGAGATACTTTGTGCCGAGGAAGGGATTTGAACCCTTATGAGATTGCTCTCGCTGCGACCTGAACGCAGTGCGTCTGCCAATTTCGCCACCTCGGCACTACAGATGCGCTGACGCATCCGCGGCGCGTTGCTATGTAGAGGCTAGATCACCTCCACCATCACCGCGCTGGTCTCGGCGGTCTTGCCCAGGGGCATGCCGGCGACCACCACCACTTTATCACCCTTCACGCCGATTTTGAACTTCTTCGTGATCTCGCGCACTTGCTTGCTCACCTCAGCCAAGGTCAACATACGTGGGACCAATACCGGCTTGCACCCATAGCTCAAGAGAAGCTGATTCGCCGTGCGGGTATTATGGGTCATACCGATGATCGGCAAATTCGGCTTGTTCTTTGACACCATAAATACCGACTGACCGCTGTTCGTGAGGACAAAGATCGCCTTCGCCTTCACATCGTGAGCCACCTGTACAGCCGCCGCACCGACAGATTCCACAACACCCATCGTCTTCCATTTTGTCTCATGTTCCTTGGCAATGCCGTGCTCAGTAGTCTTCGACACCAATGCCATCATCGACACGGCCTGTACGGGATAATCACCCAGCGTGGTCTCCTCAGAGAGCATCACGGCATCGGTACCCTCGAAGATCGCGTTCGCCACGTCGGACACTTCCGCGCGAGTCGGGGTGGCATTTTTGATCATCGACTCAAACATTTGGGTTGCTGTGATCACCGGCTTGCCTGCGGCATTGCACTTGTCGATGATCATCTTCTGAGTGATCGGCATATTCTCGGCGCCGATCTCGATTGCGAGGTCACCTCGACCGATCATCACACCATCCACGAGATCAACCAACTTGTCGATATTCTCGATCGCCTCCTGGTCCTCGATCTTCGCGATGATCTTCGCATCAGACTTCGCCTTGTTCAAAATTCCGCGGAGCTCTTCAACATCGGAGGGGCGACGCACGAAAGAAAATGCAAAGAAATCCACCTTGTTCTTGAGGCCGAAAGCGATATCCTTTTTATCTTTCTCAGTGAGAGAAGCGATCGACAAATAGGCACCGGGGAGGTTCACCCCTCGTTTACCTTTGATCTCGCCGCCGACAATGATCTTGCACTTCACATCACTTCCCTTGATCTCCACGATCTGGAGCTTCTTCTTGCCGTCGTGGAGCATGATGTATCCACCGACTTTCACCTCCTTTGGTAATGGCGCGTAGTTTACCGAAACACGGTTCACATCACCCTCGATCTTCTCGGTAGTCAAAGTAAAAAATGCGCCTTCTTTGAGCATGACCGGTTCGGTCTTGAAGGTGCCGATGCGGATCTTTGGCCCAGCGAGATCCTGGAGCATCGCACAAGGGATCCCCGTTTTCTCGACAGCAACCTTGAGATTATCCACCTTCTGCTGATGCTCAGCGAAGTCGCCGTGCGAGAAGTTCATGCGCACGACATTCATACCCGCCTCGAGTAGTGCGGAGAGCTTTTCCACGCTCGTGGTCGCGGGGCCAATGGTACAGACGATCTTGGTCTTCTTTTCGAGATTGATCATGGGAACTCTTGAGGATAAAAAATAGAATAATAAAATCCGTAGCTATACGGGTGCGCGCACTAGGATTCGAACCTAGGACCCCATCAGTATCAGTGATGTGCTCTACCAACTGAGCTATGCGCGCATCTTCTCCATGCGAAACGGCACCGAAACGACAAAGCCGAGCCGCACCGAAACGCCCCAGCAATATAACAAAAAAAGCGCCGCTGGACAAGCCGAGCGACGCTTTTTGCTAAAACAGGACAGCCAATGGCGGATCAGGGCACGTAGATAGGATTCTTGTTCCTGATCTTCCACACTTCCTGAGGGGTGAGATGGACCTCTTTGCCGCTGGGATCGAACACCTTCACAATCTGATCTCGCCCGTTGATATGCACCGTATACACGTTGCTATAGTTCAACTGGAAGAGGTAGAAGATCACCCACAGCACGAGCACCACCGACAAGGTGGTGCTGACACGAATGAACGTATCGCGGGCCGAGGGGAAGGCGAGATCTCTCCACCTCGTGAGGTGCTCAAGGAGGACTCGCAAGCAGCGCAACCAAAGCGGCGCGGTTGCGTAGTGAACTAGCGTCAAACCCTGGCGACCTGACCGGTCTCCCAAGAAGGGCGTGTTAGCTTTCATTGAACTTACCTTTCTTGCCTTGCGGCAATATTTGTCTTTCCTTGATGGACGTCCACGAAGAATCGAAGTTCAAACCACCAACTAAGGTGGCCGCGGCGCGCCCTTGTCCTTTCGGACATCGAGGGCTTTAACACTGGGAAAAACAGCTAGGTGTAGTATATCACAAGCCAACACTATTGTCAATATAGTCAATTTGTGTCGTAATGAGTAGCAAAAAACCGCCCTATTGGGCGGTTTTTTGCTGAGGAACATTCTTTGTTTTGTTCCGTTCTGGTGTCGGCCTTTCCCGACAGTCAAAAGCGTTTTAGGTATCGCATAAACCGTTATGGACTCGATCGAGACCCACAACATCGACTCGATAAGATGTATGCCTCCGAAGAGGAACATATATCGGCTTCAAATTGAAATAATTCACGAGCAGCTTCCGCTACCCGTGCCTTGTTACGACTTACTCCCTGTCATTGAGCTTGCCTTAGGCCCACGCGAGGTAGGATTTCGGGCACTCCCAACTCCCTTGAGTTGACGGGCGGATGGCAATAATGAAACAAACATTTTGCGTTCCCACGTAGCGGGCGGATTTCCCGCACTACGCGAGTCCAATAGTTTTTTATTCATCTGAGATTTTAATGTTTTGATTCTCTCAATACCATCTTTTGTGAGATGATCACCCGACTGCACAATGTGTGCAATCTTACAAAATACTTTGAAACTTTTTTGCTTCGAAATACTTTGCAGTGGGTGTTTTTGAAAGAAAGGAATGATGGTTTCCTGTATGTCCTTGCAAGAAGATACAGTATACCGGTAACACTGGCAGTGATTCGCACGCACTTCTTTTTGGAAGTACACGTTTCCACATCCGAGTGTATTTTTAACCTTTTCAAGCAAGGGTCTGTCTGTTTCTTGCATTTTTATATGAAAATGCAATTGGACAGCATACCCCGCCCTATAGGAATCGGATTTCCACACGTTTGCATGGAAACATCCTTCTCCATCGGTTAATCCTACAATATACTCTTTCGATACTATTGGTTTTGTCCTTCCCATGTTCGCTTAATTATAACATTAAGTTGACGCATGGTACTACGACGCAGCTGACTTCTCACGATACTTCGATTGTTTTTGATACCGTGAGATCTCCCTGGGGTTAGTGATGATTCTATTCCTTGCATCCGACTCGAGGTTCTATTGATACTTCCCCATAACTCACCATATAGGTCGTATCCCTCTTTTTTGAGTGGGCTGCTTTTTGCTACTAGGATCCTTCATCAGACAGCCTCGCGGCCAACCAATTACCCGTTCGCTACATCTTTCGATAACTACTCGAAAGTGGGTTGATTTTAACAACCTAGATTCATCACCTGCCCGGCGCTTTTAATTTTGAGTACAAGACTTGAGAACGTATTCACCACAGTATAGCTGACCTGTGATTACTAGCGATTCCAGCTTCATGAGGTCGAGTTGCAGACCTCAATCCGAACTTAGGCCGCTTTTCTAAGGATTTGCTCCACCTTTCGGTATTGCGTCCCGTTGTAGCGGCCATTGTATCACGTGTGTAGCCCAGGGTATCAGAGGG